>JAJPJO010000115.1 GCA_021324135.1 Pseudomonadota bacterium | reverse complement strand
GCTCTTGCGCTGGTTAAACCGAGGGCATTCGTGGCAGCCGGAAAAGGGATTCTGGCCGTTCTTTCCTCGTCGGCTCTGCGGCGGTTGAGCATAAAGTTGCTTGAGGGCATAAATCTACCCTCTTGGACCAGTTTTGGGCGGTTCGACTCCATGCAATTCGACTCTTATCTGCCCCCGCCTTGTGCCTTAAATCCAGATCAACCTGCATTGATTACATTCACAAGCGGTAGTACAGGCGGTGGCAAAGCGATAGTCAGAACGCATGGCTTTTTATGGCAGCAGTTATCGGTAATCAGTCAAACCATGAAAACCCGGGGCGATCAAATTGAGCTCACCTCGTTGCCGGTCTTCGTCCTGGCCAACATCGCCTCCGGCATCACCACTGTGATTCCGCAGCAAACCCCTTTCTGGAAGCGGACTGCCTGCACGAAGAGCTCGGTCGAGCAGGTCCAGGCAGAAAAGCCCCAGCGAATCTTGGGCTCGCCTGCCTTCGTTGAAAGATTAGCCGGAGCCTGTGCCGCGCAAAATCTCACGATCGATTCGGTTGAAACAATCTTTACCGGGGGCGGCCCGGTGTTTCCTCAATTGTTGGAGCAGACGGCAAAAGCATTTCCAAATGCAGAAGTAATAGCTGTCTATGGAAGCAGCGAAGCTGAGCCAATCGCCAAATTCAGGCTGAGCGAACTCAGTGCGGCCGATATAGTTGCCATCAAGGATGGTGCCGGTCTGCCGGTTGGCAATATCATCGATCAGATCGAGCTGCGCATCCTGCCAATTGTCGAGGGAAATGCTCGACTTACCGACACCGACCAGCTTGCGGCCATGCGGCATATTTGTGAAGTCGGCGGCGTTCCCCTTGATGCCGTTGGCGAGATCATTGTAAGCGGCAAGCACGTCGTCAGCGGATATCTAAACGGAATCGGCGACTCGCAGACAAAGCTGGTTATCGACGGCAAAATCTGGCACCGCACAGGCGATGTGGGTTATTTGGACAAGCACGGTCGACTCTGGCTTACCGGGCGCTTGCAAGCCGATCAAAGCGATGAAGACACGCTCTTTTCGCAGTGCATCGAAGCGGCCGTACTTTTCGATCCGAGCATACGCGGCGCCGCATCTGTAAGGGCGGCGGGCACCACCTATTTGTTTGTCGAACCGGTGCGGATCAGATCAATCGATCCCTGGTCGGTGCGCCAAAACGTAGGCTGGAGCCAAACTCGGCACGTGAAAGTGGTGCGAAAAATTCCGCGAGACAAACGGCACAATACAAAAGTGCTTTATGGAAAGCTACTGGCCTGATGAGACGCACAGCGAGCTGAAGAGAATCAGCCTTTGATCAGCTGCCTATCCGTTCGCGGAGGGATCGTGGACCTGCCGCCCCTCGTATTGAGTCACCAATCCGCCCGCCTCAGAGTGCTCGAATGCCTCGAGTTGAGATATGGGAATGCTCATCGATGAGAGCTTTTGCGAATGTCCAAGGGTAACCATTCGATCGAGCACAGCGAATATATCCTCGATGTATCTCGCCAGTGCACGTCCTTGCGGCAAAATCTCCTCGACGCTGGCGCCCAAGTAATAATCAGCTGTTACACCGCCGACGATCTCGGTTCGATCATCACCAAGGCTCTTGCTCCAGGCGCACTGGAAGCGGAGCAACAGCGGCGATCCGGGTTGTGATATGAGGAACAACTTGCGGATGAAACCCTGGCCGTTCAGGTCGAGCTCACCCATTAGCTTATCGAAAGTATCGGGACCTTGAGGCAATTGACCTTGCATTTTGCCGGGCGTAGTCCCGAGTTCCTGGGCAAGCAGTTCGACAAGACTGGCAAAGGACGCCACGCCCTGCAAGTTGATCGTCTTGCCCGAATTGGCTTGGTTTGAGCTACTTGCAGAACCTGCAGGCCCCGTGGAATTCATTGTGGTAGAACCTCTTGACATGTCTATATCTCGCTATACCTTCTGTACTTCGTTCACTTAAAAAGGCTGAAGAGTTGCGGTGTACGAGTATCATCGCAGTTAGATGACATTTATTCAACTAATACCATTTCATCAACAAACATCGCCAAGTTTGCTGATTACAGGCGCACGTGGTGTTATTCTAGTGCCCTCAACTGCACGGGCGTTTCACAAGCATATGGCGGCAACAATCGACAAGCCTGAAATTCAGCCAATGACGCGGACTTTGCGCGAATGGGCCGAGATGGTAAAAATCGAGCACACGGTTTTTGCCCTGCCCTTTGCCCTCTCGGGATTGATTTTGGCGAAGGCTTCCCTGCCTGATTTTTTGACAGTTGTTTACACAATTCTTGCATTCGCAGGAGCGCGTGCAGCAGCGATGACGTTGAATCGTCTCATCGATGCGGAAATCGACGCGAAAAATCCACGCACTAGAGACAGAGCCATTCCAGCCGGGCGCATCAAACGCGCCCATGCATCAGCCATAGCCGTCGCTGGTTTTGCGATCATGGTGGCGGCCGCCTCACAATTGCCACCACTTTGTCTGATCCTGGCACCGATTGCCATTTTATGGCTGAGCTTCTACTCCTATACGAAAAGATTCACCTGGCTCTGCCATATGGTTCTGGGCATCGCATTGGGTGGAGCAGTTTTGGGCGGCTGGATTGCCGCAGGCGGAAGTCTGGCGTCCGTCGCTCCCTGGACTTTGGCTGTGGCGGTTTCGTGCTGGGTGGCAGGCTTCGACATAATTTACGCTTGCCAGGACGTCGAGTTCGATCGCAACGAGCGCTTGTGCAGCCTGCCTTCGCGCTTTGGAATCAGCAAGGCTCTGTTGATTGCGCGCGCACTGCATGTGGTGACGATTGCCATGTTGTCGGCAACCGGCGTTCTGCTTCAATTGGGCATGTGCTTCTGGCTGGGGGTGACTGTCGTTGCTTGTATGCTTGTCTATGAGCACAGCATCGTCAGCGAAAAGGACCTTTCGCGTGTCAATGCCGCCTTTTTCACCATCAATGGTATCGTCAGCATTCTGGCATTCTTCGCCATATTGCTCGATCGCATATTCGTCCGCTGATCAGGCACTTTTGAGAAGTTTGTCAGCACCGAATGCGTAGAAGGTCAGATCGCCCTCGACAGAAGCGACGAGCATGCCGTCCTTCGATATGAGAGGCTGCGATTCAAGGCGCTTGCCAAAGTTCCTCTGCCACCTGACCCCGCCTTTATCTACTCCGAATCCTTGAATCCATCCTTCTCGAGATGTTGCAATCACAGTTTGCGCTGCCACCGTCAGTGGTGCAAGAGCTCTGCCCTTCACAGCCGCCTTCCACTTCAGGCGCCCGTCATATTTTTCGCAGCAGTAGAGCCAGCGATCCTGGCTGCAGAACATAACCGAGGTGAAGACTATCTGCGCACTGGATATGATACCGCGGGACGTTTGATACTCCCATATGCAAAGCCCGGACTCGATATCGAGAGAATAGAAGGTTCCCATCTGAGTGCCGACATAAAGGCTGTCCGCCGAAGTGGTTGCAGCCGTGACGACGGGGCCGTCCAGCTCAGCTCGCCACTCCACTCTGCCGCTGATCAAATCGAGTGCATAGATGCTACCGCCCCTGGTGCCGATATAAACGGCGCCGCCGTAGACGGAGGGGTTGCCTACGACCGGAGCTTTAACGTCTGCCTCCCAGAGCTTCTGCCCGACGGTGGTATCAAAGGCGGCCACGGTGCCTTTTCTCGTGGCGGCGATGAGAACCCGGCCGCTCAAGCCCGGCGTGCAAACAACGCCCGACGAGGCTTGAGCGCGCCACACGACTTTGCCCTGATCGCGATCGATCTTTAGAAGGGCTCCTTCACTGCAAGCAATGAACAATTCATCATTGCGCACCACCGGCGATGACAACAACATCGAACCTGAATCGCATGCCCAGATCTGCGAGCCTGACGCCACATCGAGTTTATAGAGGAAACCGTCGCTCGAGGCGATGTAAACACAATCCTCATCGCGCGGTCTGACCGGGCACGAATTCCAGCCAATCGGCCCTTTCGTTCTTACCGACCAGCGTTCCTTAATGAGCGGATTGAGGTCCTCCATAACAGGAATGTCGAAGGCCGAGATGCGCGGCTCTACCTTAGCCACTTGCTGGCTTGGTTCTCGTACGGGCCCGACCGGCTCGAACATTTCCATTTTGATCCCGGCGGCCTCAATTTTTGAGTGCGAGATGAAGGAGCGATCGTCATAGTTTGGCTTGACGCTCGAGGTGCCGGCCTGGCCGGTTGAGCCGCCGCTCGGCGCTGCCCCCTTCGCGATCTGGCTTGGCGGAGCGGCGCTTGTGCCACCACTGGGGGTGCGAGCACCGGAATCGCTTGCTTTTCCTTTTGCACCACCGGCAGGCAGACTTCCCGGAGCAGGACCAGGCTTCACCACCTGTGGTGGCGAGGCCCCGGGTCTGGAGGGTGCTGTTCCCGCTCCGCCGGGCAGACCAGCCCCCGGCGTTCCTCTTCCTGGTGCAGCTGATTGCCCTTGAGCGGGAGTGCCGGCTCTGCCCGCTTGAGCGTGCCCGAAAGGACCGCCCTGTGTCGGTCTGGCGGCGGCGCCCTGCTCTCCTCCCCGCTGTCCGCCAGGCCCGGCTGAGGAGGGTGGGGACGGAAAAGTCGGTGTCACACTGGTGATGCGCTTGGTCGTGCCGCCCAGTGGCGGCGCCTGTGATGCATCAGCTCTGGCAGCACCACTTTCAGCTTCCGTTACATCCTTTGAAAGCACGTCTCCAACCCGCTGCGATGTTCGCTTCGTCAGCCCCATTCGAGCCACGCGCAGCTCGAATACGAGATCATCGAGGATTTTCAGTATCTCGCCCAGGGACACGTAGCGGTCGGCCGGCGCCTTTTCCATCATCTTTCTGATCACCCGGTCGAGGACGTCGGGCACTTCCGGATTCAACCTGCGGGCTGAGGGGATCGGCGCCGTCGTGTGCATCATGGCCATTTCGATCATGCCGTTTGCCCTGTACGGCAATTGTCCGGTGACCATCTCGAAAAAGAGCACACCCAGAGAGTACATGTCGGAGCGCTGGTCCTGAGGCTCGCCGCGGCAGAGCTCTGGCGACATGTAAGCCGGTGTCCCCATCCCTTTTGTGGAGGGATTGATGTAGACCTTGTTGGCCATCAAACGCGCCAGCCCGAAGTCGCCGATTTTCAAGTCACCTTCGGTTGTGATGAATATGTTGTCCGCTTTTATATCCTGGTGCACAACACCCTTGCGGTGGGCGAAGTTAAGGCCGTTGGCCAGTTGCTTCATCCAGTTCAAAGCATGCTCGATCGGCAGCGCCCCGGTTTGGGTTCGCAGAGCCAGGTTGCCGCCCGGCAGATATTCCATGGCCAGAAAGTGATGTTTCTTCCCCTGGCGTTGCTCGACTCCGATATCGTAGACGGTGACAATATTGGGGTGGTCCATTTTGGCGGCCAGCCGAGCCTCCTCGGTGAAGACCTCGACATTCTTCAGGTCGGTCATAAGCTCGGGAAGGAGCATTTTGATTGCCACGTCGCGCTGCAGGAACTCGTCCCGGCAGTGGTAAACAACTCCCATCCCGCCCACACCAAGCTCTTTGAGCACCGTATAGTGACCGTCTTCCAGCTTGTCGTTGCGATTGAAAATTGCCGTGGTTGTCATCGTTTAGTAAGTGGTCCGCCGGGCTGAACGCCCGAACATTAAGCGAGTCAAAGGTTGCCCAGCTTAAGGTTTGCGGAAGGTTGCGGGTGCGATGGTTGCATTTGGCGTTACAGCGAGCGAGTGACTTATATTAACCGCCATAAAATATGGTTCGTTGCTTGAAGCATGCCCAAATTCGGCACGAAACTTTCTCAAAGATAACTTAGCTTACAGTTTGTCAAGAAAAGGCAGTTGCCAAGACAGTAAAATCGCCAGCGGATGAACCTGGGCAAAAGGAAGCAACGTGAAATCAAAAACCAGCGGCAAGTACACATCCGATGCAGGCTTAAACGCACGCCAGAGCAACACTTACAGCGCTCCGGATATTGATTTCAGCGTGCCGGCCAGGGATTCGCTTTCATCGCCTGAGGCAATCAACAACTCAGAGGTGCTGCGCACCGCCTTTGATGTTTTATCCATGGAAGCCGAAGCAATTCTCTCCATGCGCAACCGGCTCAACGAGCAGTTCGAGCATGCCGTCGAGCTTCTGAGCGAATGCCCCGGCAAAGTGGTGGTCACCGGCATGGGCAAATCCGGACATGTGGCGACCAAAATGGCGGCGACTTTGGCCTCGACCGGTACTCCCGCTTTCTTCGTTCACCCGGCCGAGCTCAGGCACGGCGATTTCGGCATGCTGGAAGAACGAGACATAGTGGTCGCCCTCTCCAGCTCGGGCGAGACGCAGGAAATCAAGCTTGTCCTCGATCCCATAAAGAGGCTGGGCTCAAAGCTTATCGCCATGACCGGCAATCTGGACTCAACCCTGGCCCGGGTCAGCGACGTGGTCATCGATGTCGGCGTCGCACGCGAGGCCTGTCCGCTCAATCTTGCCCCAACATCATCGACGACCTGCGCCCTGGCCATGGGCGATGCACTGGCGCTTGTGCTGATGCTTAAGAAGGGCTTCAAAAAGGAAGATTTCGCTCGCAGTCATCCAGGTGGAAATCTGGGCAAGACACTGCTTTGCGTTTCTGATGTAATGCGCACCGGCGTCAGTGTTCCAACCGTCTCACTGAGCGCCGATCACAGCACAGTGCTTTCTGAAATTGACGATAAACGGCTCGGTTTCACCTGCGTTTGCGACGATGATGGTCGCCTGGAAGGCATCATCACCGACGGCGACCTGCGGCGCGCTCTGATCAGGCACGGGCAGGAATCCTTCGCCAGGTCGGCGGCCGAATTGATGACCAAGAATCCAAAAACTATTGCCGCCGACTGCCTGGCTGTGGCAGCATTAAAGCTAATGGAGAAATACTCCATAGCCGATTTGCTTATCCTCGATAAAGAGGGCAGACCGATCGGCTTGATTGACTTAAAAGACCTGCTTCGAGCCGGAGTGTTTTAAGGCAAAGAAGCGCCATCAATCAAGAGTTTGGCAGAAAAGCGGTTTCAATCGAGAATTGAGCTATTTGACGCACGCAAATACGAGTCAAAAGAGTCATAATGTGGAGATAAGAATCCAGCGCTATCGAACTCTGCAACAACCAAAGGATTATTGACATGACCCAGGCGGATTCAGCCAGACCTGCTCCTGACTCAACCATCAGTAGTGGTATCGCCAATGATACCGCTCCCAAAACATTCGGTTCGGAAACGCCTGAGGAGGGTCATGCTTATCCATGTCCTGTAAGAGCAGGCAAGCTGGTCGGCTCGCTTCTGGAAGAGCGTTATGAACTGTTGGAGCTGACCGGCATCGGCGGCATGGGAGTCGTCTACAGGGCAAAGCACGTCGATATAGATCGAACCGTCGCCGTGAAGATAATGCACTGCCGTCTGGCTATGGAGCAAGAAAGCGTCGAGCGTTTTCGCCGAGAAGGAAAGATGGCCGGCTCATTGTCGCACTTGAATCTTTGCAGTGTTTTCGATTCAGGCCGAATGCCAAAGGGTGAGCCATTTCTGGTTATGGAATTCATCCAGGGCCGGAGTTTGAAAGATTACATCGCCGAAAAGGGATCGGTGCCTGAAAAGGAGGCAGTGCAAATCTTCATCCAGATTTGCGATGGCTTGGCTCATGCTCATGAGAAGTCTCTCGTGCACCGCGATCTCAAGCCGAGCAATATCATGCTCAGCGAGGGAGCAAACGGTTTTACAGTCAAGGTTATGGACTTCGGGATTGCCAAAGCTGTCGGTTTGGAATCCGCCGAGCAACAGCAATTGACGAAGACCGGTGAAGTTTTCGGAAGCCCTCTCTATATGAGCCCTGAGCAGTGCCGCGGCATCGTCGATCATCGATCGGATATCTACTCACTTGGTTGCTTGATGTACCATACGCTTACCGGGGTGGCGCCGCTGGTCGGCAATACCGCCTTCGAGACCATGTTCAAACACATGACCGAGATGCCGGCTCCCTTCGCCCTGGTAAATTATGATGTGGAAATTTCGAGCGATCTCGAGGCCATTGTATTCAAGGCGCTTAACAAGGATCCTGAGAAGCGATTTCAATCCATGAGCGAGTTGGCTCAGGCTTTGCGGTCGCTGGGCAAGACTCGACTTTCCTCAGAGTCGAAGAACGGTGAGGACAAGCCGAATCCATCGGAAGATGATGCCGCTAAGAAAGCTGACGATGGTGCCCGGCAAGATTCTGAGGAAGCGGAGAATAAAGACGCCGGCGAAAGCAAAAGTGGCGCCATTGAGAAGAGCGCACCAACCGCCGTTCGCATAAACGACGATCCTCTCGGCAGTGACAGAAGCGCCAAGATCATCTCTATGACCGTGATTGTACTGTCAATCGTCATATTGATCTTGATTCTTCAGATTATGCAGCACTGAGGCTGAAACAATTGCATCAGTGAAGTCGGATTGAAGCCGACTCAGTCAGCCCAGCCTTTAGGCTTGTCGACCGGACTGGCAGCACCGGCGCCGTTCACGGGAGCGGCAGCGCCAGGAGTACTGATACCGCCGGCGGAGCCAGCCGTCTTATTGATACCATCAGCAGTACTGACACTATTTGCGGATTTGATACTATATGCGGTGCTGCCACCTGCAGTGGTGCCGGCAGCGTTTAACTCACTTTCGTCTGCAGCGCTCGAGGCATTGGCCGCCCCCACACCACCTGCGGTGCCGGCTCCAACCGTCTCTTTAGCCTTAGCGCTCTGGGCAACCTGGGAAGGAACCGCTTTACTGGCGGTGCTCAAGCCGCTGCCGGCGGCTGTCGCCTCGGTGCCGGCATTGCCGCTTTTGAGAGCAGCCGGCGAGCCGCTGTCGCCCGCTGGCGGATTGTGCTGAAAAACATGACCGATAGCGGATATTCGCTTCTTGGCGCCCTTACCAATGGCGCTTACACCCCTGGCCGTCTCCGATCCCAGGGTTTCAGCTCCTTTGCCAAGCGCGCTCACGCCGCGGACGGCGCCATGGCCAATCTTCTGAGCCCCCTTGCCGGCCTCCTCGGCCCCTTTGACCACGCCTGTTTTTACCGCTTTAGCGCCCCGGACAGTGCCCTTCTCGACCGCTTCAATTCCGTGCACGGTGCCGGTTCCAACAGCTTCGACGCCGACAACCGCCCCTCTTCCTATTGTCTCGACGCCTTTGACCGTGCCTCTGCCGATCGCCTCTGCTCCCTTGCCGGCTTCCTCTGTGCCTCTGGCGGCGCCTTTGCCGACCACACCCACTCCTTTGACGGCGTCGCGGCCGACGACTTCCACGCCTTTGACTGCATCTCTGCCTACCACTCCGGCGCCCTTAACCGTATCTCGACCAACCACCTCGACGCCTTTGCCCAGAGACTCGGCGCCTTTGCGCGTTTCTTTCCCGATCACTTTGGCTGTGTTGGTGACCACTGCATGATGCGGACCGGGGGTCTGGAGCTTGCCTGGTTTCAGAGGAGCCTGGCTCGGATCGACCTGTTTGCTCGGATCCATGACTGAGTCTGTCACCTGGTCTATTGCCTTTTGCTCTTCGGCGTCTTCCTTCGGGACGGGCAGCGCACCGCGCAAGGGCTCGGACAGTGCCGGTTTGGGAGCGTCCTGAGCAAAGACTGGTCCGAGAGGAAACGTGGCCGAAACTAATATTGCGCCAGCCAGTAGAATGCGGGCATGGGTTTTCTCCATCTGAAATACTCCTTGAGGCTACCAAGCCATCAGTCGAAGCAATGTCCGTAAATGTTCCTGCACCGAATGTCGCTCGCACACGGCTCTAACACATCGCAATCGCGCGCGTTATTAGTATAAGACAGATGAGCAAATTTCGATCAGAACTTGATGTAAATCTGAGCGCGTTATCATCATGATGAGAGCAGGAAGGATGAACGGAGCGCAAATGAATAGCGGTACCATATCCGGTATCATTCCTCGCTATTCTCTTCAACCTCAGGTGCTTGTTTGACCAGTTGCACCAGACGGTCCAGCTCGTCGGCGCTCATGCCAAGCTCTTTAGCGACTTCCTGCCGTGTCGGCTCTCTGCCGGTCTTTTCAGTCAGCCGTTGTGAAACGGGCTTGATTGATGTGACCTTTTCCAGCAAATAAGCAGGCACCCGATTTTGACTGGTTTCATAGGCAACCGCTTGCGAAACGGCATGCCTTATGCAGGCCGCAGCATGCAGGGCAAAGGGAATGTCATTGGCGGCATCATACGTGTCGATCGCCTTGAGCAAGCCAATCGTTCCTTCGGTAATCAGATCGGAGAGCATCAAGTCAGCCCCGGCATATTCCTTTGCCACCCAAACGACCAGCCTCAAATTAGCCTCATTCAGGCGCTTCCTGGCGGACTGATCATTTGCGATCGATGCAAGCAAACGCAACTGCTCAGATTCGCCAAGCGCTGGACATTTCGCGATTTCCTCCAGATAGGTTCTTATCTGCTGAGCTTGCGGGACAGCCTTAAGCAACGTAGCGGCAAAAGTCGGCGGGCTTGGCAAAGAGTCCACAAGAGCGATCAGATTGTCATCGATAAGCGGCTCTGCTGCCCGATCCTCAAATCCTTGCTCATCTGGTCCCCCCGTTTTGGACATGATTCCTCGCAGTCGTTTTGGGCTGATAGTTGACCAGGTTACCATGGAATTTATAGCAAAGCGCTACCTAATTGCTACATGTGGTAAGTAATGGGTAGGAAGAGCAGGCTATAGGGCATTGGCCAGGGCAAATTCAGAATTTACATGGGCGGCGATACGGTAGATATTTGGCAAAGATTGAAGCGATTGTCCAGAGATCGCATCAAGATTTGCACGCGCATACGGCGTCTCAATCGTTCCGTCGGAGTCCGCATCGAGAAGTTGCAAACGCATGGCAAGAAGTACAGTCTGCTGATAGCGGCTCTGCAGGAGCATCGCGATGACTTCGGCGAGGAGGAGATCGAACTGATGCTGAAGCTGATCGAAGCTCTGGGCGAAAAAATCGAGACACTCACCGAGGATATCACCGACCTGGCCGAACCGACGGCAGAGCTGTTCCAGGAACTCGAAGAAGTTGAAAAACAAATAAGAGCTCTTGAGGCGATCGTCGAGGCCGAGGTGGGCAGCACCGATGAATGACGGCATCAAAGGCCGGTCCACAACCGCCATTAATCGAGTTTTGCCCTCATAGCGTGTTGCTCGGCCTCGCGGCATTTTAAAATATGGCGGCGGTCAGCACACAGGTTCGGGTCTTTGTAGGGAACACCCGAGCGCCCGGCTAATTTTTTGCGCTCCTCGTCCGCGAGAGGCAGAACGACGCCATCGGCAAGCTCGTGCTCTTCTTGATCATCGCTCCAGGCCACCGGTACAGCCAGCGTCCCTCCTGTTTTGGCTCCCACAGCCATGGTTCGATATATTGAGAATCCGGCTCCCTGCAATCCCCCTCGCACAGCCGACGCGGCACTGTAGGTCAAAAGTCGGCTCGTGGCCCTGGCGCTCAACAGTTTGTGATACCTCTGAAAGATGTCGATGGTCCAGAGCTCGGGCACTTTGGAGGGCGAGAACGGGTCATGGAAGACGAAGTCAAACGCTGCAATTTTAGACAAATGCAGCGCTTGCAAGTGAGCGCGCAAATCAGCGAAATAAAGCTGGAGTGTAAAACTGGTCGATCGCTCGAAACGTGCCCTGATCTCGATCTTCGCTCGGCCGAGATCGACCCCGGCCTGTTTGTCTGCCAACCATTGAAAGGCTTCCAGCAATGTCCTTCCCCGCACGGATTGATCGTCGGCCAGCTCGGCACAGGAAAGATTATCAACGATGATACCGCTGCTCATAAAGTGAAAACAGTCTTGAGACAATACCGCCGGTAGTACCGCCAGAACGCCAGGATCGATTTCGACTGCCTCGACTTCGACCGTGTCCAACAAAGCCCGGCGATTGACAATCTCATCCCAGAGGACGAAGCTGTTGTAGCCCAGACCGAAGCAGCCGTCAAACAGGGAGATCCGGCGCTTCTCGCCCGGCTTCTCCTCAATCAGCCACTGCCAGCGCGACGGCCTGATGTAATTATTGAGCGCCTCCAGGTAAGCACCGGCCCGGTTATGATACAGCTCGCCTGTAGCCGAGTCCCTGGCGCTGATGCTACCATCGGCGGTGCAGACCAGATTGTCGGGCAAGCTTTCGTCTTTCTCTGTCACCGCACCATACTCGATACCAGTAATCAAACGCTCAAAATAATTTTCCCAAAGCTTTTATTGCTTTCCATATATTCATGGGCATGAGAAGCCTCTGAAAGCTTGAAGACGCGATCCACTATCGGCTTGATTTTTCCTTCTTGCAGCAATGGCACTATATTGCGGGACAAGACCTGAGCGCTGGCAATCTTCTCCTCCAGCGGCCGCGCTCTTAAGGTCGTTCCTCTGACCACCGCCCGCTTCATCAGTAGCCGCCCCAGATTCATTTCCACCTGGGCTCCCGCCAGCAGCCCGACCACCATGATGCGCCCGCGCGAGGCAATACATTCCAGATTTTCTGAGACATAAGGTCCGCCAACCAGATCCAAAACAACATCGACACCGGACCCGCCGGTCAGTTCCTTCACCTGGCTGGCAAAACCGCTGGCACCACATACAATACCATGATCCAACCCCAGCTCTTTGACGCGCTCCAGCTTCTCCGGCGAACGCATCGTACCCAGACACTTTGCTCCGACAGCCTTGGCCAGCTGCACAGCCGCCGTTCCGACGCCGCTGGCTGCGGCGTGCACGAGCAACCACTCGCCGGCGCTCAATCGCGCTTGAAGGACCATGGCATCATAGGCGGTTATGAATGCCTCTGGAATCGCTGCTGCGTTTTCAAAGGACAGTCCCTCCGGCATCTTTGCCAGAGCTCGATGATGCACGACCAGGTACTGAGCGTATGAGCCGCCGGCAACCAGACCGAAGACCCTGTCTCCTTTTGCGATTCCCTGGCATGCCTCGCCGACCGCGTCGACTATTCCGGCGAATTCAAGCCCGGGAATATCTTGCACCACATCCGGTGGCGCAGCATAGTTGCCTTTGCGTTGCACCACATCCGCTCTGTTGATGGCGGTCGCCTTTACCTCAATTCGCACCTCACCTCGCTGTGCTTCCGGTTTTGCAACCTCAGAGAATTGCAGAACCTCGGGGCCGCCGAATTGCGATATTACGACGGCATTCATCCGCTCAATTTTCGCCACCATCATCACTCCTCTATCTCACGCTCGAGCATTTGTTCGGCGCACAACTACATGACTTAGGAGTTGCTAAGAGATAATGCTTTACACTTTCTATACAAGAGATATCAAACAATGCTAGCGTATAACAGCCCTTGGACAAGTCTTTACCAATTTGTGCGTACCTCCGCTTGCTTAAACAGATTGGGATCGATCAGGGCAATTCTTGTTCAAGGGCAACCTTAAGAGGCTGTGCATGCCGTCACAGAAAATACCCTCCACCATCTCTCACGATAAGCTGCTTGACTGCATTTTAGCCAAGCTCAAGTCAGGCGAAATCGGCGATGACAAAATTTATTTCGCCGATCTCTTATTGTCCCTGGAACGCAAAGCAATTTCAGCACATTTGAAAGAAAAACAAAACTGGTCCGGTCAAAACAAAAGAGCTCCGGCTCAGGAAAGCGATACCGGACTTGATTGACCTCCACTTGCATGAGCGAAGTGCATGTGGTGCCAATTACTATTCCTCGATGTATGAGTCCCAGAACTCCGTGCGCTCTTCCCAGCTGCAACCGGCATTTCCGCAGATCAGGGTGACCATCGAGCCCTGGGTTTGCATTCCCGAGTCACCGGCCCCATCCCAAACAGATCCGCACATGTCGATGTATTTTTCGTACTTTGTCACCGGTTGATTGCACTTAGGACAAATCATCTTTTTGTCCTTTATGGCTGCCTCAATCACCTTCTGCGACATACAATCCTCCTTGGCAATCAACATTTGCGGCTGCGTATTAACATGATAATGCAAATGCCAGTGCCGGAGCGAATTCAATCAGGCGAATCGATTGAGGCAGCGCCTGAATTTCCCTGCTTAAGGGTAATGCACCAGAACGGCTGTTACCACCACGGTCTGTATCCGCCGGCTTGCCAGCGCCGGCCATGACCCCAGCCGCGTCCACAGCCACGGCCCCAGCCGTTGCCCCAGCCATTGCCGCCGTACCAGCCGTTGTGCCAACCATTATTCCAGGTGTTATGCCAGCCATTGTTATAGCCGCCCCAGCCGCCATGGTAAGAGCGGCAGCCGTTCCAATTGCCCCAACCATGATGACGGGCTTCGGCAGCCGGCATAAGCAGACCGGCCGTCACCAATGCAAAGGCCATGACGAGACAATACTTCAATAGTCCGTTCATAAATTCATTCCTCTAAAACACTTTCCTGAACACCTTTACCCGATTGTGGAGCAGGCTTTAGCTCGTGCTCCCAGGTTATGCTCAAGGCGATGCTTAAGGAGCGATGAATGTTCCTGAAGGAAGGCCGTTGCACGGGCATTGAAATGCAGTGGCGAGCGCTATTTAAGGCACCGCCACGATTTTCCTAAAAATAATTTAGCTGTCACAGGCGGTTGCCAGCATGGTCGAATCTGCCACCGCTAACAGTGGCGGCTTGCAGGTTCAGCTTATCCGTGGGAGGAAGCTGTCACAAATCATTCTCAAGAAAAAATCGTTTTACAACAGCTTGGATTGCAAATTGCCGAGCAGCCAGGCAAAGCGTGGAAATGCTTTTTGAATCTTGCTCAACATATAATTGTGATCTGCCTGGAAGCTAAGCCACATCTTTGAATGATGGCAATCTACGCTTTTCACTTGACCACCATGCCTGCCTCTCCGCTATGCACTACAGCCACGGGTAAAATCATGCAAACGCTCAGCGGTCGCCGTTGTTTTGAAGTCAGCAAGAATATTTCGATCAGCACTTACGACATAGACTTCGCCGGTCATGTATCGAACATTTCTTATTTCCGCTGGCTCGAGGACATGCGCTTGCAAATTTTTGACCAGTTCTTTCCACTGAAAGGCTTCATGGATCAGGGATTGCTGCCGATCTTGACGAAAAGCTCTATTGAATACAAGAAAGCGATTAACCTTTTTGACAAGCCGATAGGCTATATGTGGATCGCTGAGTTGCGAGCTGCCAGCGTCATCTTTCAAGGCGAGATCAAAGTGGACGGCAGCCTGACTACAACAGCCTCCCATACGGGAGTCTTCATTAGCAGCCAATCCTTGAGACCGGTCCGCATTCCAGCGACCATCCAGGAAAAATTCGAGAAATGGTGTCAGGAATGAGAAAGGCTGGTTTTCCTCAAAAGCTCGGGACATGGTGGATTTGCCTGGCCTCAGTTTGCCTTGCCTGCATAATTTCGACTCAAGCACCATCGGATTCAGGCGGCGGCGATGTACATGCCCGTGCAGATACTGCATATGCAGCCGAGGCAAACGGTGCCTCAAACAGTACCGCGCCTGGTGCCAAGGATCGAACCACCATCGACAGCCTGGTGCGCAATTGGCTTCGCGTGCCGACTCTGGAGCATTCCGTTGTCGGTGTCGAGGTCATGGCTTTGCCGTCCGGGAAAATCATGTATTCCTATAACGGCTCGAAGCGATTCACGCCGGCTTCAACTGCAAAAGCAATCACGACGGCATGTGCTTACGATTTGCTCGGTCCGAATTATACATATAAAACCACCGTCATAGCGGAGGGCACCTTATCTAATACCATTTTGCACGGCAATCTCGTCGTCATTCCTTCTCAGGATCCTACATTGACTAAGGGGCAACTTCAGGAGCTGATTAAGGAAGCCGTGCAGCAAACAGCGAGAATTGACGGCAAATCTCCAATCTCGCAAATTGACGGGCAGGTAAAGGTAGCCAGGCAAAGCAATTTGGATTCCGGATTTCATCAGTCCTGGCTTGTAGAAGATTGGGGCCGGTACTGGATGCCAGTCGCCAGCAACCTGGTTGTCGACGAGAACATTGCCAATTCCGGAGATTTAAAGCTCCTCGATAACTACCGCATCATCGAAGCGGCCAATACTCACGGTGCCCTGTTTGATATGCTTTTGAGCGCGCCGGACGGACCCAGTTGGGTTTATATCGATCGGGCGAACCGGGCTCTCTTTGCCTACAAACCTCACAACCCCAAGGCTCCGAAAGAGCCATCATATGCGGTGGCAAATCCGGATGACTACAATCTCGCCCTGATTGAATGGATGGTTAGAAGACACGGCATTCGCATCGTCGGCCAGCAGATCAATTTTACCGGCAAAGAAAACGTCTACCAGCTTGCCCAGCATTCATCCAAACCTCTGGCCGAGATTCTAAAGACTTGTTTGCACGAAAGCGATAATCTCTACGCTCAGGAGATATTGCGGACGCTCGGTTTGCACTCGCTTGCCCAGAGCAAGGAAAAGGAACAAGCGGCGCAGGGAAATGGCGGCACCGCATCCAGTGGCGATATCCCCCTGGAAGATCGCGGCATTTTGGAAATCTCGCGGTGGCTGACAAAAATCGGTGTTCCCGGTCAGGAAATCATTCTCTTCGACGGTTGTGGATTGTGCAGGAAGGATGGCGTTTCACCGCATGCCCTGAACATCATTATGAAGCACATGGCCGGGGAGAAAGTAAACGGCGGCTATCTGGGTTTGCTTAAGGCGAACGACGAGTCGGGAACCGGAAAAGGTGCCTACAGATATAAGACCGGCACCATGGACAGTATCAGAGCAATGTCGGGTGTCTTGACCACGGCTGGCGGAGAAAACCTGGCAGTGACAGTGATCGTAAACGGACACACGCCCTCGGTGCGCAACCTCCGCATTGCCGTCTCGGCACTTATAAGCCAACTGCGCGTTTTGAAACATATCGGTGATGGGCCGTACAAAGAAGCACCAGGAGCGGCTGATGATCCGAGTATAACGACAAGCACTCACGAAGGGGTGGTGATGGATACCCAGGCTCTGGTTCGCAAAGCCAAACCGGCCAGACATTCAAAAGGACGCCGGCGCAGGCATTGATTGCGCGCCGCTTGCATCCGGCAGCCTCATTCTATTCATCGGGCGGATCTAACTTGTACTCGAGTTGATCGACAATCTCGCGCAAATAAGGGCAAAGATAGCGGCGGCAAACATCAGGCTTGATTGAATGAACCATGCACTTCATGTTCTGATCAAGGAACTGGCATGGGTAGCCAATCGAAGCATCATCGACTATGCGCATGCATGGATAATTCTCCGGATCCTGCCAGAGCTTCTTTTCGGGGAATAACTTCGATCCCTCCTCAAAGTCCATGAATACATCGGCATACTCGACCGCTCTACCCAGCTTGCTTGAAAGGTCTTTCAAGAATCTCTCGGTATCATCGATGGGACCGATGATGAAATCCCGCTCGCCAATGGCACAGCATTGAGCGGCTTGACCCTTGACGCCGTAGCAAACTTTGCTGCATGTGTAATAGCATGCAGCCTCGATTATCGCATCTTTGCTCGGGGGCTCGCCGGCATGCGCTGCTTCATTCTCATCGTGGGGAATGTGCACGCGCCGCTGGCGATGGTCGTTCGCCGTCCCGCTTTCTTGGCGGTCCTTGCCACCGTCATTGTGAAATGCTTTGCGAATGCCTGATAGCCAGCGCACGATTCTCAGCCGTTGCAGAGGGATGATGTCATTTAAATAAATACCACTGAGGGCGCGCCGATAACCTCAATTTACGCGGATGACGCGAATATAGCGGTAACTGTCGAAGTAATCATGAATGTTGCCGTTTTTCCAAATGCCGTCGTTCCAATCATTGGTGAAAACGGTTCCGCCCGGGCCGATAATGCCGCAATGCGCTCTGGGACCGATGCTTCCTTTAGGCAGCGGGTCCATAAATGCAACCAGGACATCGCCGGGTCTTGAGACTCTCAAGACGACCTGATCACTGATCGGAGCATCGCCGCCGTTCTTGATCACATACTCGTCGCACTTATGCGGTCCTTTCAGGAGTTTCTGCCTGACCACTTTGGTAACCGGCGAGCTTGAGTAGCTCAGGCCAGCCGACTTCAGAACATTGCTGAGGGATGCGGCGCAGCCGAGCCGGCCGTCGGGCAAGCCGAAGCCGTCTTTCCACATGCGCTTGCCGACCGACTTCTCAGCAGCAGCGACGATGCGCTCGGAGGTCGAGCGTGCCGTTGGCGAGCCCTGGCATGCCGGAGGACGGAGCAAGACGACGCTCAGCAGACTCAGGCATAAACAAAAGACGGCGGCACTCAACCTCATCATTGTACTGATACCACCGAGTCAGGCGTTCAATAACTAATTTGATGATTTTTGAGTGGTGTCGCAGCCAGTATCGTTTTCTTCTCGAGGCTGTGGCTGTGATCGTAGACTTCATTGATTCTGGTGCGCAGGGCTTCCAGGGTTCTGGGCAGTTCGCCTTTCACGCCATAGCGTACTACCCACTGGGGAACGAAGAAGCCGACATCGAGATACATGCTGTAGACGAGTTCCGTCTTCTTGCCGCCATCAGCCGGATTCATGATCCAGTGACCTTTGAAATCCTTCAAAGTGCCGCCGATGCGTTTGAAATCGATGCGCGCTCCATGCTCGGTTCTGGAATAGCTGGACTCGACCTCGTAGGTGATGTCCGGCATCGGGAAGGTATCCATCTTCACCTTGAGAACGGACTTGCTGACCTGATCGAGCAGAACGTCGACCGTTTTCATCCGCGGTGAGATTTTGCCTTTGAATTCAAAAGGATTGACCATGATCGGCCAGACTTTCTCGGGTGGCTGATCGATAAGCACTCTGCCGGTGACGAATCTTGTGCTGCCGATTGTCTCCAGACCAACTACTATTTCGCCTTTTTCGAGGCGTTCCTGGACTTTGTGCTCCAGCACCGCATCTGGTGCGGTAATCGGTGATGCTGAGCATGGTGCCAGGGCCGCTGAGAATACACACAAAGCCACGAGCCAATTCAACTGTTTCAAGAGTTCTTCCCCGCCCTATGTAGTAATGAAGAAACCATCAATTATTGGTTAGACGCTGCGACCCCGAAGAAGGTTCCAAAGAGGGCGAGCACGAGCTGTTAGCTTAACAAGCATACTTGACAATAAACGCCCCGGTACGCTCGTAAAATTGGAAATACTTTAGCAAAACGCCGATGAAAAGCAAAGAATTGACTCATAATTGCAAGTATGCTACTACCGCCGGTGCTATCACCGCGGTTGTCGAATGTTGTCATGAAGCCCGGATGTCAAAAGCGATTCGGATTGGATTAAGAATACTTATGCATGGCAATGTGAGAATCAGTTCAGCCGAATCTTTAGGCAACCAAATGTGAATTGCTCGCAATGCCACCATATTTGATACCAGTGCCGGCCCGCCTTCCGTTTCCCTTTTTATTTCAAAAACAGCATTCATCACGCTTGCCACAGATCCGGAAGTGATATCGCCATTTGCCATCAAGCCCGGCACTAAGCCGCAGAGCCAAGATCTAACTAACGTATGAGCGTTTTAGGTAGTATAATCTTAAAATACACATTATCGGGACCTAATCTATACGGTGAGGAGCAAATATGGTGCGTGATCAGGAACCTTTATTCGCGCGTGAAGGACTGTTCCGGCAGAAGCTTAACCAGCTTAGAAAGACCGGCAAAATCCCCCAGCAAACGCAGGGCGACACGCAGTCCAGACTCAAGGAGCTGGAGCAGGGTTCCTATTTGACCAACGTGCAGAGCACTCTTTCAAAAACGGATCCGAAAGAGCTCGAGCGCATCACCTTGCTCGACAATGTTACCGAGCTCTATAACCACAACACCTCATCGCGCATTATTGCTGATGAGCTCAAGCGATCGAAGCGCTACAAGCATGACTCGACCATTCTTATGTTACTGGTCGACAACTTGTACGGCATCCAGCAAAGCCATGGTGCCGACGTCAGTGACTCGATTCTTAAAGGTGTTGCCGATTTCCTGATGCGCACCGTTCGCGACGTCGATATTCCCGCACGCTGGAGCGCCGAGCAATTGCTGGTCTTGTGCCCCGAGACGGATGCGCAAGGCGTGGCTATTTTGGCAGAGCGCATTCGCAGCCGCTTGCCGCTGGAGCGCGTTTCCGATCTCACCCAAAACTGGCATGTGACGGTCAGCATCGGCATCGCATCCTTCCCATCGCATGCGATGAACTTCGAGGAATTGCTCGCTCGCTCCGAAGATGCTCTCAATCAAGCCATCGACAAAGGCGGCAATTGCGTCGTGATCGCGGAGTAGGACTATCCGCCCGAGCGTTGCGCCGACGGTTTCCAGCCGACATTCACCAGGATCTGTTCGATGTCTTCGCGCGAGCCGAGAAAGGTTTGCAAGGCGAAGATGCATTGCTCCTGGTTGATCTGCCCTTGCTTGAGGAGTGCATGGCACGTGTTGGCAGCATAGAGCGTGCCCACATCGATTATTTGCATCTGCGCCATCACTTCCTCCAGGGCCGTGCCTGTTGATGAGGCATAGTCTATGGCCTTGATCATGTCCGATTGGGTTATCAAACCCAGGGAGCGCAGAAGCTCCGGCAACTCCATGATCTCTCTTTGACCTTCCTGACGAGCGGCGCTGAAGTGCTGCTGCAGGGCTTGCTCCAGAGAGATGCCCGACTTGCGCACCTTCCTTAATATACTAGCGGCATCCAGGGGGAGGAGCTTGTTGGCTGTAACCATGGACTGAAGGGCCAGTGCCTGCTCCACGGTTGGGCCGGTAATCAAACCGACATTGACCAGGACCTGGCCGATCGGCTGCTCATCGACAAGACCACGCTCGACCGCCGACAAAAGATCGATTTCGGACACCAGTCCTGCCAGCATAAGAAGCTCGCCGAATCTAATTGTATGCCCGCGCCGCGGCGCAAACCCTTGAGGATACAGCGATTCCTCGATGGTGATTTTGCGTTTGGCGACCACTCTCAATCCCTCGATGGCTTGATCGCGGGTGATGTGACCTTCCCTGATCAACACCTGTGCCGTCAAAGCGGCATAAGCCAGCATCTCATTGACGGAGCCGTTGAGGACAAGCGCTCTGCCCAGGGGCAACCCGGATGTGAAACAAGTATCAAGAGCCTCTTCCAGTTGTTTTCCGCTCAGGCAGCCAGCCTCGACGAGAAGCTCGCCGAGGCGATTGGTTTGCTCGTAGTATTCCGAGCGCCAGCCGAGCTGTTTCAATGCTTCATCCAGAGTGCATTTCCGCGCCCGCACCAGTTTGAGTGCTTGAAAGGACATATCAAGCGGGAGCAAATTTTCTCGCACCAGAGACTGAGCGGCGACTGCCGCTTTGAATTCAGGTTCCGAGAGAAAACCGGAACTAACCAGGATGCGCCCGACCGGCAGGCCGGTCTTGAGCGAAATCGGCACAGTATCAGCCATCTGGCTGAGCGTGATCAGCTCCGAGTTGACAAGCAAGTCGCCGATTAAGACCGGGGAACTACGTTTGGCCATAAGGAGAAACGAACCAAGAGGACACTCTTGTAGTAAATCATTCACTAAACAACATCAGCTTAATCATAGCCTGTTTTATACGAGCTGATGATTATTCAGTCTTTTGCCTTTCCTTAATGGTCTCGATTCGAGCATCGATCAGCCTGGCTTCAGTGGCTCGTTCTGTCTTCTTGAGAAAGCGACTGTACTCCTCCAGACTCTGCATCAGCTCGGAGCTGTACTGCCCCGCGGTTTTCTCGCGAATTGAAATCGCCTGTTTGAGAACCAATTCGGCCTTATCCGGCTTGCCATGCTGGGTGTACAGCCAGGCGAGATCAGCCAGGAAATCAGCGAACTTCGAGCTGCTTCGACCATAAAGCCCCTCGACGTTGCGCATGGCATATTCGTAGAGACGATCCGATTCGGCGAAATTGTGCTTCTTGTGCTGCGCAAAAGCCAGTCCGATCAGGGAATTGACCACCCCGGGTTCGATCTGTTTGCGGCGGTCTGCCTCCTGGATGGCTTGATTGAAAACTTGATCGGCCCGCGCCACATCCTCTTCCTTGAGCGCTTTTCTGGCTTCTTGATCGAGGCGAAACCACTCGGTCTTTGCAGTTTGAGGGGTGGGATTGACGGCGCCGAACGAGCCGCGCGTGCCATCACCTCGCGGTAGGAACAAAACAATGTCCTGAAACTGGCCATCAGGTTCTTCGATGTTGTCCTGAGCCAGGAGAAGCTTCGCTCTTTCAGCGCCAAAGCAGTCCGCCTGCCGATTGGCGAGGAAAAATGCCGCCTGGCAGAGCAGGCATATAAGAGTAATGGTTCGCGCTCGTGCGATTGGTTTTGTCAATCCATTGAATTAAGCGACGTCGGCTTCGCGCTTGGAAGAGAGCCACATGCTCAGCCGCCCGAGCCAACTTGATTTAATTATATCGAGCTGATGATTTGCCGCCTGCAATTCGCTCGATAGAAATTCAAGCTTCAATTTCAAATCGTCCAGTTCGAATTCGTAGCTGGTGGCATCGATAGCCCGTTTGAGAAGCTCAGGCAGGAATTTCAACTGCTCATCCTTCTCGGCCAGTTGAGTCTCGAGCCATTTGATGCGGCGCAGCGATTCTTTCAGCTCGGCATTGCGATAATCAAGCTGTGATGTGAGAAGCTTGACCCGCAAAATATGCGCGTTCAAGAGTTCGCTGTCGGCCTCGAAAATGCTTGGCTTATCGTTGGCAGAAACGGCGACGCTTTTTTCGAACAATCCACCCTCACCAGATACGATACCGCCGGCATCCTCATCCATAACCGGCTCGGTGATTTCATTGATAATTTCCTGTTCGATTCTGGCTAATTCATCCAGAGGATTTTCAGCTTCACTCTCTTCGCCTTCCTCTTTGACCTGATCTTCGAAGAGATTATCTATCAATCCGCAGAGAAAATCATCGAGACCCTCGAGGCTGGCGGGATCGGGTAAATGTACGTATTGCGATGACCGTTGAACGTTAGCCATTTTTAGCTCGCTTTCTAGATAGCTGAGGTAATGGTAACAAAAAACTGCAAGCTGTACAGCAGAATTTTTGCCTGGACAAGCGATACTATATTCAGTGTATATGTCCTGACACCAGACGCGGTACTGCTACCAGGGACGGTGCGACTCTCGCAGGCGCGGATGTTATGTCGTCCCTCTCGTTCAAACGAGAGCTTAAGCGCTTAGCGCAGGGTACCGGCGATCACGGTCGTCGCGGATTCGGGATGGAAGTACTTGCGCATCGCCTCATCAGCTTGAGCTTTGGTGACCGATAAGTACTTCTTGCTTACCTCGTCCAGCTCCTTCACACCCAGGCCGAGGAACTCGAGTTCGGCCAGAACGCGCGCAATTCCCAGCGAGGATGCCAGGCCGACCTTGAAGGCTCCGACAGCCCGCCCCGTTTCACGCGACAGCTCCTCAGGAAGGATACCTCGGCTCATGTATTCCTCGAGCACCTGATTGACCAGGTAGATTCCCTTGTCGATGTTCTTCGGATTCAAAGTCAGGGTCACCGACCATGGTGCACCACCAAATGCAGTGTCGGAGAACATGGAGTGGATGCCATAGGTCAGACCGGCTCGATCGCGTACGACATTTCCGAGGCGCGAGGTGATTGTATCTTGCCCGAGGGCGGCATTGGCCAGCTTCGCAGCATAGAAATCTTTGTTGTTGCGGCGCAGGATGGTGGGGTGCGACATCAGAACATCGACGCTGCTCTTGTCCGGAATCTCGACCTCAAGGTAACGCCGCTGACCGCTCAAGGGAACCTCGGGAATTTCGATCTCTCCTGGAATATCGCCCGTCCAGATCCCGAAGCGTGAGGAAATCTCCGTTAGGGCTTCATCAAGATCGATATCACCGACCACAGCGATATAGCCTCTCTGGGGGCTGACCAAACGAGCATGCGTTTCCAGCAGAGCGGCACTGTCGACCTGAGTCAACTCTTCGATTTGCTCGGTAAATGAATCATCGTAAAGCGGATGACCGGCTGGATAAATGGCGCGCTTCAAGGCGTTCCAGGCGACGCTCCTGGTATTGTTGGCGCTCTCGACCAGTCTCGCTATCCATTCCGTTTTTACCTTCCTCAACTCTTCGGCATCCATGAGCGGTTCTTTCAAAACATCCTCGAGCAAGTCGAGATATTGCTTGAAATCGCTGCTCACCATATGCGATGCCAGGCTGAGCCGATAGTTGTCTACTGAAAATTCCAATCCCGATGGGATGCCCATGCCTTCCAGAATTTCGGCAATCTTCAATTTGCTGTACTTCTTGGAACCGCGCGGCAGCAATTCACCCACCAGCTCGGCCAGACTTCCCTTTTCATTGCGGGTGAAATATCGGCCGGCTCGCAGACTCAGTGCGAAGCCGACTGATTGCGTTCCGGGATTTTGCATGAGCAATACGGTCAAGCCGTTCGGCAATACTTCCTTGCGCACCCGCTCGACGAATGTCTTGGCGGGCGTCTTGCTCTTGGGAATTTTTACCTTTACTGCCTTTACCGACTCCGCCAGCAAAGTCTTCAGTTCATCTTTGCCGAACGAACTCTCAGCCGCAGGAGCCGAGCGTTCGCGCGGCTGCGGCTCGGCAAAACCAGCCGGGAGCCCGATGACAGCCGGACCAGCTCCGCTTTCATCAAACTCTTCCTGACCACCAGGTTCCACTGCCGCTTCGCCCTCGGCACCATCGGCGCCACCAGCCTGCTCGGTCAGGGATTGCAGAGGTTTGAAGTAACCTATGGTGCGATTGTTCTTCTTGAAGTAAGTACCTGCCGTTCGCATGATATCGTCGGCGGTGACGGACTCGAATTTATCATCGTATTCCATGAGCCAGCGCCAATCAGCTTTGGACTCGGCTTCGCCGAGCATGAATGCCATGCTGCTCGGATCGGCCTTGGCCAGAATCGTTCCTTTCAAGTTCGCGCTTTTTGCCCGCTCGAGTTCTTCGCTATCGACCGGCTGAGTGGTTAATTTTTGCAATTCCTCAAGAATGATTTTCTCGGCCTTTTCCGCCGGCACCCCGGGATTCAGCGATGCACCGACGATGAACAAACCGGGATCCCGAAGCTCGTCATGGCGGGCAAAGGCTTCTGCTGCCACTCCCGTATCGATGAGGGCTTTGTACAAACGGCTGGAACGCTCATAGCTGCTTCCCAAAATGTGCCTGATGGCTGCCAGCGCGTAGTTATCGTCGTGCGCCGCCTGGCATACGTGATATCCGATCCAAACCCGCGACAGATCGCCGGCGCGAATAATCTCGAGGCGGCGTTCGCCCTCTTGCGGCGGCTCGATTGTATAAACATCCGGTATCGGATGCGGTGACGATTTTATGGGACCATAATACTTATTGATTACCTTGAGCGCTTCCTCCGGCTGGAAATCGCCCAGAAGAACGGTGGTCGTGTTGTTCGGCCAGTAAAAGGTATCGTAGAATTCACGCAGGCGATCGAGCGCCACACCCTCTACATCCGAGCGCCAGCCGATGGTCGGATGATGGTAGGGATGTTCGCGGAATGCCACCGCATATAGTTCCTTCTCGAGAGCCTCTTCCGGGTAATTTTCGCCACGCTCTAATTCGTTTCTTACAACAGACATCTCCGAGTCGCGATCTGATTGGCGGAGCAAAAGATTGCGCATGCGATCGGCTTCGAGCTTGATGCACAAATCCATAAACTCGGCAGGCACAACCTCGAAATAACTGGTGCGATCGAACCAGGTGGTGGCATTCCAGTAAGCCCCGATTTGCGTCAGTAAATCATCGATGCCGTTGCCATTGTCCGGGTTGTGCTTTTTCGTTCCTTTGAAAAGCATATGCTCGAGGAAGTGCGTCGCCCCGGTATGACCGACAGCTTCGTTGCGGCTGCCTACTTTATAGAGAACGAGAAAAGTCACGACGGGCGCCGTGTGGTTCTCCATGAGAAGAACCTTGAGCCCGTTGGAGAGCCGGTACTCCTGCACATTCTTGACTTCCGAGACTTTCTCGATGCCCAGCTCGGAGAGCCAATCTGATTGTTTAAGCGTGTTTACCATTGCATAACTCTTCGTTTCCGACCGTTTTATCGGTCGATGAGAATTGGAACAAACATCTAAGATACCAAGAAATTTCGATTTTCGCGCTTATATCGCAGCGAAGCTGGTACAGTACACTTCAGATAGCTCGGATCGATCCAATCTCATCCTACGCGCTTTAGCCTTCAAAACACTTACTATACTCGGCACCCGACAATGAGGATTACGATTACCGGCGGCACTGGCTTTCTGGGCGAGCACCTCGCCTACAAGCTGATTTCGCTCGGGCATTTTCCCACGGTTGTGGCGCGCGGCGTCAATCCAAGCGGCGAATCGATGCGCAAGTTTCCGAACATCAACTTTATGCCGATGCTCCTCACTGATGAGCGCAAGCTTTTTCAAGCTTTCAACAATTGCGACGGCGTCGCGCATCTAGTCGGCATCAATCGGGAAGCCGAGAAGGGCGACTTTCAGAAGGTGCACGTCGAGGGCACCATGCGGGTTGTCCAGGCGGCGCGCAAGGCGGGGATCAGCCGTTTGATTTTCGTCAGCTACTTGCGGGCGCGCCCGCGCTCGTTTTCAAAGTATCTCCAGACAAAGTGGGAAGCCGAGGAGATTGTGCGGAGCTCCGGTCTCGACTACACAATCCTCAAACCGGGCATGATTTTCGGCCCGGGCGACCATATGATTTCCCACATTGCATCAGCGCTTGACACGTTTCCGTTCTTCGCGCCGGTGGGACTGCTTCCCCGAAAGATACGCCCCGTCTCAATCGACGACTTCGTGGATGTGATGCTGGCTTGCTTCCTCGGACACCGATTGATTGGGCAAACGGTCGCTGTTCTGGGACCTGAGGAGATGTCCCTGGGCGAAGCCGTCAGGCGCGTCGCCCGCGTCAAGAAGAAGCTGGCTGTGATATTGCCGCTCCCTTCAATCTGCCACTACACGCTGGCATCGGTTCTGGAGCGGATCTCCGCTGATCCACTGGTTTCGGTTGCCCAGGTGAGAATGCTGAGTGAGAACATGAGCAAACCCCTCAAGGGATGCGAGGTCTTGCCCGATGACTTGCAACCGCAGAGGCGCTTGACGGAAGAAACCATCAAAGCAGCGCTTGGCATCTAGAGCGAACCTGTTGCCGATCTTATCTGAGCCGATCTTAAGCGTTTTTTCGATTGAACTGACAACCCCGTCGGTTAAGATCCTGCTGGCTGAATTCTTGATATCTTTAAGCGATATCTTAAGTCGATCGGTCCGCATATCCACTTAATTCATGCGTTTTGCTGCTATCTCTCCACAACGATCGAAATCGAAGGCGACCAGACGCCGCTGAAATGCAGCTAAGAATGGCAACCGCTCAGAGCTCTTATGGCGAATCGTAAATCAAAAAATCAAACAGGCTTATCGGCCTATTCAACTTCATTTGCCCTGGCAGGGCGCCTTGCGTTTATATCGCTCGCCTGTGCCGGCGCCCTCGTCCATTCACCATCGGCGCAAGCCGGACCCTCAGAGTGGGAGAAATCGACAAGGATTGGCGCCGAGGCCTTCAAAGAGAATCGCTATGGCGAGGCAGAGCGACAATTTCAAACGGCGTTGACCGAGGCGAGAAAATTCGGCGCCAACGATCTGAGGCTGGCCACCAGTTGCACCAATCTCGGGGTCCTCTACAACAGCCGGGGCCAATTCGACAAAGCCGAGCCGCTGTTCGAGCAATCGGTGACGATCAAGCAAAAGGCGCTCGGCGCTTTTGATGTCGATGTCGTCGATTCCGCGGCGCGATTGTGCCAGTTTTATTTGAAGCGCAAGAAACTCGAGAAAGCTGATGCCCTCTGCCAGCGCATCGAGAAGTTTGCCGATATGCAGATCAGGGATTACCAGAATCTGTCCAACTCGATGAAACAGCTCGGCGATTTTTTCAGTCATCATCACGAGCTGGAGAAGGCACGAGCGCAGCTTGCCGAGCTGAAACAATCAACGGAGAGCCGCACCAACAATCAATGCCTTGAGCTTGCCGTGCTTCTCGATCAGGTTGCCGATGCTTACATGGACCGGAACGCTAACACTGCGCACGCACGCAAACCGGACTCGGAGAAATTGTACAAGCAAGCGCTGACGCTGCGTGAGCATGTCCTGACCGGCAGTCACCTCGCCCTGGCCCAGAGCTATTCCAATCTGGGCAAGCTCTACGCGTCGGAGGAACGATATGCCCTGGCCGAGCCTCTTTTGCAGAAGGCTTATTCAATGTGCAAGGAAACGATTGGCTTGCCCAAGCCGAAAACATTCGAGCAACTGGACGCTTATGGACAAACGCTGATCAGCCTCGGCAAAGTTCAGGCAGCCGAACAATTGTACAGCCAGGCGCTCGAGTCCTTCCAGAGTGCATATGGCAAGAACAGCAGCAACGTCGCGGATATACAACTTGCCCTGGCAACCATTCTCGAGCACCAGGGGCAGTACCATGAAGCAGCCGATTTGGTCGGCTCGGCACTCAAGATCAAAGAGCGCATAAACGGACCGCATCATGCCTCTTTGGCTTCCATTCTCGATAAGTATGCCTATCTTCTGAAAAAAACGGACAGGCAAAAGGAAGCTTCGAAGCTGCAGGCGCGAGCCAATCAAATCCGCGGTTAGTTTTGCTGAAAAATCCGTCCGCCGGGTATAACGGATTTGATAGCGCAAGAGGTGGGCAACGTGAGCCTTGATGATAAAGCACAATCGTATCTGAGCCGTGGCTTCAAGATGATCTTGATGTTCGCAATTCTCGGCTGCATCATCCTCGTCATTGCCGTCAACTATCTGACGAGCGTTTTCACCAGCGCGCTGCCCACCGATCCGTCCGCGACTCAGAATCAGTCTTCCAGCACACCCGGTCACTGAGAAGGGGGAAGCTTCTCAGCCATCCAGGTTGCATCGTATATGGTGCTGAGGTAACCGCGCCCGCCATCCGGTAAAATCGCAACGACGTTTTTGGCAGCCCCGGAAGTTTTGCCGCAGTATGCCCGAGCGGCATGAGCTATGCAGCCTGATGAGCTGCCGACGAACATTCCCTCTGCGGCAAAGAGATCTCTGGCGCATGCAATCGCGTCCTTGTCGCTTACTTGAATAACGTCATCAACCAGGGATAGATCGAAGTTGCCGGGGACGAAATCCTGCCCTATGCCCTCGACGATGTATGATGAACTCCTGCCGCCTGCCTTTCCCTGAACCAGATCGGCAAGCAGGCTGCCGACCGGATCGGCAAGAACAATCTTTAGCTCTCGTTTGCGCTCCTTCAGATATCTGCCGGCGCCGGTAAGTGTGCCACCAGTGCCGACACCAACAACAAGAACATCGACTGCACCCTCGGTTTGGCGCCAGATTTCAGGCCCGGTAGTTTTGTAATGCACTTCGATGTTGTCGGCATTGTTGAATTGATCCGCCAACCACGCGCCTTGCGACTCGGCGATGGCGCGAGCGCGATTCATGAAATGTTCGGGATCCTCAATTGATTTGCCGGATGGGCAGACGACGACCTCTGCCTTGAGTGCCTGCAGAAACTTGACTTTATCCTGGCTCACTTTCTGGGAAACGACGGTTATGAGCTTGTAGCCTCGCAATGCGGCAACAAGCGCCAGACCGATGCCAGTGTTTCCGGCCGTCGCTTCGACTATCGTGCCGCCGGGTCGGAGAGATCCCGACCGCTCAGCTTTGCTTACCATATGGAAAGCGATGCGATCCTTTACCGATCCGCCCGGGTTCAAAAATTCGCACTTGCCAAAGAGGTTGTGTGATAAAGCGGCGCCGAAGCGGCTCAGCTTTACAATGGGCGTGTTGCCGACCAGTTCTTCGATCGAATTTGCCACGTCCATCGACTTTCCTTCTTTGAGTGTCATGCATTATCAGCCATGAATCGATCCAGGCCGGACTCGGCGGCCAGCCTGAAAAGCTTAAAAAGCGAGCCGGGTTGCCGGGTTTCGATTAAATAACCAGGCCGGCACACGATTATTTACTCGCGCGGCCACAGTTTAGCAAGATATGAAATATAAAATAGTAAGAGGAATCATGCGCTCGAGATAAAAACGGATGACAACCATTCCTTCTGTGGACCCGACTTACATCACAATGATGTGTGATGCTTTCGTGGCGCTGGAGGATGTGATAAGCGACGGTGAGCTGGGTGCGCTCTTGATCTCGAGCGGCATTAATGATGTTTATCACAACGCCTCGCGTCACAGACGGCTATCCTACGCCTTGACGGCTGACCAGGATCGCAACCGCTGCGCGGATAACCTCGCCACATTTCTGCGGCGCACCGGTTACCACATTAAGAAGAGTCGCGGCGATCAGGCTCTGAAGAAGTTCACGAAAGAGATGAATCAGGTGCTCTCCTTTGCCGGCTATGAGTTGGGCGCCGAGTGCGAGCTGAGGCAGCTCGACCGTTCGAAAACCAGTTATGTCCCGCCCGAGGCGGAGGAGCGCGCCAATCAATTTCGCAATGCCGTGCGCCAGCGCAAACTCCATCCCGATATAGAGATCATTTGCCGGGGTGAGAACTTCACCGAGCCCGGTTATCACAAAGCTGTAAAGGAAGCGATGCGATTGCTGAACGAAAAGGTAAGAGCCAAGTCAGCCGTTGGTGGCGACGGACCGCAACTGGCTGAAATCGCCTTCTCGTTCCCCTGGAACGGCAAGCCGCTTTTGGCAATCAACTCATTCTGCAGCGATCGGGACTATGGTGAGCAATACGGGTTCATGATCCTCCTCAAGGCATTTTTCTTGATGTTTCAAGATGAGCAAACTAGAAGTTATCGTCAGGCATGGCCTATAGAGTTGGAGGAAGCGCTTCAGCTGCTTTCCCTGGCTTCGTATTTGCACAGCAAAGTCGATTCTGCGGTGAAGATGACTCACCAGTTACCGGCGTCATGATTCATGCGGCGAGCTGACTCGATAGAGTTCTTCTCCAAACGGACCTTTCCTCCGCCGGGCAGCGCCACCATATGTGATGCTATATCCAGGGGAACTACGAGATCAGGTAAGTCGGCAGATTCGCCAATCTAGATATGGTTCCGATGAGCTCGCGTACGAATTCGGCATCCTCGCCCTCTATCTCGCCGTAAGGCACAAGGCGCAGCACCCACGTAAAGTCGTTGTCGGGAGGACCGTAACCGTCAGACATCGCCACAATCAGAGAGACTCCATGGTAGACCGTATTGCTCGTCATTCTCAGATTTAGCGATGGTTGTGTCTTCTTGTCCCATACCTTCTCGGCAAGAGCGCAAAGCTCGTCCATTGAAACGCTTGGACGTCTCGAAATCCAATGCGGCTTCGACAGTTCGCCTTGCCGTTCCCAGTCCCTTATCAGTACCTCCATACTGATATCACGCTCGGCAAGGAGTTTCTCGATTTCAGGCGTGGCATCAATTAGAGCAAGGCCATCCAGGCGAACTACGCAGATGAGATTTCCAGGACCTGCGTCCTGGTAACTTGACACGAGAACTTCGACCGTCAGCTGTAGAATTTTCACATTTCTGCTCTTGAATCAGTGAAAATTCTAGCACTGAGGTGTTCAATTCAGTCGATAAGCTTAAACAGGCACACAGAGAACCAGAGTCTGGTCCTCTACCAGCTCGACGGAATCGATCGCAAAACCGCTCTGGCATAGAAGCTTCTCATACTCGGACATGGTTCGCGCGCGTCCACCGGGCATGTTTAGAATTTGCAGATCGTATAGCGTTGACCATGGAGCATTCTCATTATCAATCACATATTCAATGATCAACAATTGCCCTTTAGACGCCTGAGAAGCCTCTCGTACATTGCTGAGTATATGACGACAATCGTCGTCCTGCCAGTTCCATAGCGAGTTCTTGATCATATAAAGATCTGGGCCGGGCGGAACTTTTTTCAAAAAGTTTCCAGCCTCGGTGCGCGCTCTGCCGGTTAAATTGCACGAATCAATGTTGTATTGCGCAGGTTGCAGCAGTTCTTCGATTTCGTAAATTACACCGCGCAAGTGTGGGTGCTCCTGCAGAATTGCACAGAGCAGAGTTCCCACGCCACCACCTAGATCCATGATCAACTCGTAGTCCTGAAAGGGAAATTGCCTGGCTATTGATCCGGATGTGTGCGCCGAGTTGCTTACCATAGCATCGGAGAATGCCTTTGTTGCTCCGGGTGTCTCCGCCAGATGCTCATATAATCTTTTGCCGAATGCATGCTCGATCCCCGATCGTCCGTCTTTGATGCTTTCGGAAAAAACGCTCCAGCCCCGCAGACATGAAGGATGGTTCCACATTATCGCCATGCCTCTCCAGCTAAATGGATGATTTCCTTTCAATAGGGATGAAACGTCATTGTGTGAAAATGAGCCGACAGGATGTTCGACGAAAATTCCATTGGCTGCAGCGGCTCGCAAAACGCGATAAAGCGAAGGTGCATGTAATCCCGCTTTAGCTGCAATCTCTTTAAATGATCTTGGCTCTTCGGTGATCAGATCGGCAATCGAGAGCTGTGCCACCGCACTCAGTGCGTAACCCAGCCAGGCAGTCGAGAAAATATCGTTCAGACGATATCGCGCTTCCAGATTTATATCTGCCTGATCAACTATGCGGCCTCTGTTCTTGTCTTTAATTCTCATTGCATACTCCGTAAACGCAAAAATTCTAAGCCCCAACTGTAGGGACTTCACGAATTTTAGTCAATCATATGATTGAATCATACGCTTGACCCGGCTCAACCGTCAAGCTAATCTGTTGCAAGTATGAAATCGCGGAATGCAGCAGCGACAAAACAACAAATTCTTGATGCGGCTGAGCATCACTTTGCTATTTATGGATTCGCTGGAACTTCTTTGCGTGGAATTATCAAAGACGCGAAAGTAAACATTGCCGCGGTCGCCTATCATTTCGGCAATAAGGAAGAGCTCCTCAATGCCGTCATCGAGCGATTTGCAGTGCCGGTCGTCGATGCGCAGCTTCGCAAGCTTGATGAAGTGCAAGCATCGCACGATTTGAAGTTAATGCTGGAAGCTTTCTACTTGCCGCCGCTCACCCTCATAAAGTCAAAAGGCAAATCAGCCAGGACGCTTCCACTTTTCTTAGGCCGTCTTCAAACAGAGCCGGAGCCGATTTTCTCAATTGTAGATAAACACTTCGCACATTGCCGCCGGCGTTTCATTGACGCCTTTCGTCTTTGCATGCCCTCTGCAACCGAATCAGATCTGCAATGGAATTTTGAATTCATGTTGAGTTTGATCGTTTGCTTTCTTACACGGCAAAACGAAATTCGCAAACGCTATGCCGATCCGCAGGATTGGACGCCCGAGGAAGCCGCTGAGCGGATGATCCGCTTCTGCGAATTTGGCATGCATAAAGATTGATCGGACAGCGATGTTGCGACTTTGCAACAAACTCTTGTTACACTCTTTGCCATCACTGCACCCGACCGCTGACCATGCTCAGAACTGCTCGGTTGAGCAAATCTTAGCCCTTACCAAAATTCGCATTATCGATTAATCAAGGAGTGTCGCCCATGCACTCGCATGCCCCTCATGATTGTCGCGTCACAAACGACGCCGTGTTTCGTTCCCATGCATTAGAGCAAGAAAGCAGCCGAGGATTTTCTGCTGAGATCTTCGCAGATAAAAGTCAATGGAAGACCAATTATGATCAGCGGTCCACCTCTAACTCTCCGGATGTGGCAAGGATGCTCGCCGATTTCAAAATCGTCGATCCCGATCAATTGGGCAGAAACGATACGACGCCATCCGAACATGAGTTCCGGAAACTGGAGCAGCAACTCTTACGTGCCGAGGTAGAACTCTTCATGGCCGAACTGAACCTGTTTGTATCTGATCTAAACCAGCTTTTGAACGGCACACAGCCTGGTGCCGGCGGCAATGAAAAAGGTTGCGGCGGCGAGGGGCCGAACGGCGGTAATGATGGTTCGACCAGTGGCGGCAAAGGTCAGCCGGGAGGAGACGGGACAGGCGCAGCAGGCGGCTCGACTGGAGATGGGACTGGTCAACCTGTCGCCGGCGATCCGTCGACGCCTGCCACCGCCGGCGATGCCCTTAAGGGGGCAGACAAAATCATTCCTCCCGTGCCGGCCGATGCTCTGAACGTCAAGACCTCATACGGCGCGAAGGGAGACGGAACCACAGACGATACCATGGCCATTCAAAAGGCGGTCGATGCCTGCCCTCCTGGTGGAACAGTATTCATTCCGAAAGGCACTTATATGATCAACGCCGGCGATCCGAATCACCCCGGTATCATAATGAAGTCAGGTGTGACACTGCAAATGGAAGATGGGGCGGTACTAAAAGCGATACCAAGCTCATCTGAGTCCGGAGCGATCATCGACGTAAAGGGAGTGCACGACGTCAATATTTACGGCGGCACGCTCGAGGGCGATCGTTTCCAGCATCAGCCAAGCAACCGGGGTGAAACTTTAAACGGCGTTTACGTCATCGCTTCATCCAATGTCAATATTGTCGGAGTAAGCTCCAATCATAACTTCGGCGATGGCTTCGACGTCGACTACGGATCAAGCAACATTAACATTATCGATAGCGTTGCCAGTGGAAATCGCCGCGATGGACTTTCCATAGAAGGCGTCGACGGAATGAAAGTCGAGCACAGCGCCTTCCTCAACAATGGCGGGCCGGATTCAATTGACACCGACGTTCCGAACGCCGAGCAACTTCCCATGAGCGGAATTGATGTCGAGCCGGGCGGAAGCGAAGCGTCGCGGATGAAGACAGTCAACGTTGAAATATCTCACAATTTGCTGGCAGGCAACGGGCAGGGTGCCATCAAAGATAGTGGCAACGGCTTCGGATTGAGACTTACAGGAGGTTCGGCCACCACCGACCAATGCGATGTCGAAAACAACACCATATCCGACAACGCCGGAGGAGGGATCGGTGTTTGGCATGGCGATTCCATTGTCGCCAACAACACCATTGAAGGCCAGAGCGATAACCCGTTTGTCATCTACGGCGGCACAGTGACCGGCAGCGGGAATACTCTGGATGGCAGCCCAATTGCTGCATCACATCAATAAGCGGACAATATAGTTTGCACCACGCACGGTATCATCCCTTTCGAGATGCCATGCGATAGCCTACACCATGCACGTTCTGGATTAATGATGGCTGCCCTTCCGTGTCAATTTTCTTACGCAACCGGCTCATGTACGTTCGCACAGACTGAGGCGAAACCTCTGATTCCGTCGGCCAGATTCTGTTCAACAAAGCCTCCGGCGTAAAGACTTGATCTTGATGCTTCATAAGAAATTCGAGTAAGGCGAACTCGGATGGAAGTAGGCTTATCTCATCCTCACCCTTTAGAAGCATGCGATTGTGAACCAGGAGAGTCAGATCGCCACATACAAGCTGCTCCTCGGCAACGGGCGTCGGTCGCCTGATCAGCGCCCTCAGCCGTGCGGAAAGTTCCTTAGGATGAAAGGGTTTGGTCAAATAATCATCAGCACCGGAATCCAACCCGATCTCCTTCTCTTCGATCCTGCTCCTGCCGGTGAGCATAATCACTCTGGCAATGCCGCCGCCGGCGCGATACGCCTTCAAGATCTCAAGACCGGAGACATCCGGGAGCGTCCAATCGAGCACGATCACGTCATATTGATAAAATTTGATGTGCTCCAGCGCTTCGCGCCCGTCCTCGATCAAATAAACCACATGGTTCTCGGATGCCAACCAACGTTTTAAATTGTCGCCAAGGCTTGTATCATCCTCAACTATCAGGATCTTTGCCATTTTTACAATCCGGTCTATGCAACAACCAGTGCATTATCTGATAATTCACCTGTCCTGACAATGCATCGCGTACAGCACAGAGCCATGCAATTGAAACTGCGCCTCGTTCACAAAATGCTCCTGCTGGTAGTTTCCATCCTACTTGTAGAACTTGTCTTCATTTGCTCGCTGGCCTGGATTACTCAGGGAGCCGAACAAGAAGCAACCAGAGCGGCGCATTTCAGATCGATCTCAGCAAAGACCAACAGCGTGCTTACCGATCTCTATGAAGTGGTCAACACGCTGATTACCTATCATGTTTCGAAAAACAAGTCAGACAGCGCGCATTATCAGGAGCTCGTCGATAATCTACCTGATAAACTGCAGACTCTAAAAAACCTGGCTAAAGATGATCCATATCAAATAGCCACAATTGAGAAAATCGAACCGAACCTGCAGGGCGTTCTCAGATTCATCAAGAATTACAAGGATAGCATTGACCGGGGCGAGGTTCTGGCCGCCATGGCTTCGGTTCAGGAATGGCGCGATAACATTCGAGGGCCCTTCCACGACATGGTCAGTCAACTTCATGCCCTGGCTCAATACCAACTCAACCAGATCGATCCGGCCGGCGAGCAGCACTACCGTTCTTTGTTTCAACAATGGTTGCTGATTGGTGTTGGATTGAACGTTTTTCTCTCATTGTGGACAGTGTCCGTCCTGGCAGGAGGAATAACCAGAAGGCTCGATGTTCTGGTCGACAACACCGTTCGTCTTGCTGCCGGAGAGAAGCTCAGAAGTCCGCTGCCTGGTGGCGATGAAATTGCCCGCCTCGATCATTTTTTTCATTCCATGGCCAGGAATCTGGAGGAGGCAAATCATAAAGAGCGAGCCATCGTCGACCATGCCCTCGATGTAATCTGCTCCGTCGATCAGCACGGCGTTTTCACCAAGGTAAATCTCGCTTCGCTCAACGTCTGGGGATATGCAAATGACGAGCTAGCAGGGTCGCGTTTGATCAATCTGGTCATGCAAGAAGATGCCGATCGCACTACCGAGAGTTTTAAAAAAGCTCAGGCAACTGGTTCGGATCAATCTTTCGAAAACCGCATTCGCAAAAAGGATGGCTCTATCTGCCATATGCTTTGGTCGCTGCACTGGGTGCCCAGCGAGCAAGCGATGTTTTGCGTCGCACACGATATAACCGATCGAAAATTAGTCGAGGAGATGAAGCAGGAATTCTTCGCTATGGTCAGCCATGATTTGCGCACACCCTTAACATCGGTGGCAAGCTCGCTGGCACTGCTTTCTGAGGGCAAGCTGGGAGAGCTGCCCGGTGAGGCGCAAACTATGGTCCAGCGATCGGAGGCTGAGCTCTCGCGGCTCATCCAGTTGATTGTCGACCTGCTCGATTTCGCGCGGATGGAAGCCGGAAAACTCGAATTGCAAATGCAACCGGAGGCGGTATCGTCAATACTCGAGCGTTCATTGAATGCGGTCGAAGGGGTAGCTCGTCGGAAGAATATAGAGCTTAAGGTTCCGCATACAGATGCTCGCGTCATTGCCGATGCGGAGAGAATCGTGCAGGTCCTGGTAAATCTGCTTTCCAACGCAATCAAATTCTCGCCGAAAAACAGCAGTATCACACTCGGTATCACAGCCAAAGACGACTGGATAGAGGTACGGGTCACAGATGAAGGTCCCGGAATACCTGAAGAACAGCGTCTGCACATTTTCGACCGCTTCAAGCAGCTCGGAACGGCATCTGAAACTAAAGGATTTGGGCTGGGACTGTCCATCTCCAAGGCGATTATCGATGGTCATGGCGGCACTATCGGGGTCCAGGGCAACAATGGCAAAGGGAGCTCCTTCTACTTTCGCCTTCCCTCAGCCTGAGTGCTTCCATGGCCGACGCCCGCTCCAGAGGAGCAAGAGTCACAAACGGGTATAACCATTTGGTAGCCAGTTTACCCATCTGGTTAGAAGCTCAAGACCCGTGCCCACTCCTCAACCCAAAACCAGCAAGGATATCGAAAAGAGCCTACAGGACGAGGATAAATCCGCGTTCGACGACACATTATTGGCAAGCGCCAGCAATTCATCATCTCATGAAACGTCCTCATCGGTTGCACGCAGTTCCTCGACAGGAAGCTGGGACGCTTCCCTGACACGCGAAGACAAATCAGCAGGACCCCGCCAAGCGGCCAGTGCCAGCGTCATGTTTGGCTCGCGCTACAAGATCATCGCGAAGATCGGTGCAGGCGGGATGGGCGCGGTATATCGCGCCGAAGACCTCGTCCTGGACCGAGTCGTTGCCCTTAAGGTCCTGCTTCCCAACCTCCAGGCAGAGGCGATGATTCGCTTCCATAAAGAAGCAAAGACAACCGCCAAACTGAGTCACCCGAACATACTCAATGTACTCGATTTCGGATTAGGTGATTCAGGTGAGCCCTATCTGGTGATGGATTTTCTCGATGGGCAGAGTCTGTCCGATTTGCTCAGGGCCAAGGGTCCTCTTGAACCCTCACTGGCTATCCCGATTTTTTGTCAGATTTGCGATGGACTTCAGTATGCCCATGCCCTGGGCGTGTTGCACCGCGATATCAAACCGTCCAACATAATGCTGGTTGATGATGGACGCGGCTTCATGCAGGTCAAGCTCGTCGATTTCGGTCTGGCCAAAATGGGACAAGAAGAGCAGTCCCTCACCACCACCGGTGCGCGCGTCGGCAGCCCTCTGTACATGAGCCCTGAGCAATGCAATGGACTGGCGGTCGATAAGCGGTCTGACATTTATTCCCTGGGCATACTCATGTATCGAACCCTTACCGGTGCTGTGCCGTTTCAGGGAGATTCGTTTCTGGACACGCTCTCCAAGCACGTTCATGAAGAACCCAGGGATATCAATGAAAACACTCGTCATCTCAAATTTCCAGATGAGCTCTCCAAAATCGTTCTAAAATCGATCGCCAAAAATCCCGCTGATCGATTCCAGTCGTGCAAGGAGTTGCGCCAGACCCTTTCTAACCTTGACCTGAGCTCGCTAAGAACACCTCTGGAGGAACAAAGAAGCAGTCCGGAATCTCATGGCACCACCCTCGATACCACGGACAAAAGGAAAAAATTAAGATCTGCAGTCCTGGTTGCGGCTGCAGTCACAACCCTTATTGTCGCGATTTGCGGATTCGTGGTGCATAAGTTTGACGATTTGAGCCCAAATGACGTGGTCAAGCCGATTTCCCAAAGAGAGCCTTCCCATCCTTTGACCGAAATTACCAAAAAATTTCATCAATACGAGGAGGACGGCCGAAAGTGGGTGGTCGTCATTTTGCCTTTTGGAGACGATGGCGTAGCAGAGTTCCAGCACCACTTTCCTAAATGCAGGCACATCAGCTTTGTGAACTCGGACATTACCGGAGCGAACCTCTCACTCTTCAGCAAACAGGACCTCGAGGATCTCGATCTGAGCAACACTCGTGTAGATGACAAATGCATGGCTGAGGTGGCCAGGATGAAAGCGCTTCACGGACTGTGGTTGGACGCGGATTCCATAAGCGATGCCGGCGTAGAGCAGTTGAAAACGCTGACTGGTTTGCGCGAGCTGGGTTTGCGCAGTACGTTGATCACGGACAGAAGCGTGGAATTGCTTTCTCACCTGCCGGCTCTGGAAACGCTGGACATCACCAACTGCGATAATCTCACTCCGGCAATCTTTGAAAAGCTCAGAAAGATGCCGCACCTGAGCACCGTACAAATAGCAGAATGCAAGAAGATCCCGCTGGTTGAAATAAAGAATTTTCAATCCCAGTCAAACATTCATGTAATTACCGATGTGCCATTGATCCACGGAAATCGACTAGGCTGGCAGAAACGAACCTACCTGGAGAGGCGCGATCAGCAGTCCGACAAGAGAGCAAAAGCAAGTGGAGATGATGATGATGATGATGAATGGCACCATGAAGGACTATGGGGTCATGAAGAACGCTGGGGGCACGGCCGGCATCATCATGAACACTCTGCGAGCAATCGGTACGACTCAGTCGAGGATGACGACAGCTGGCATGCTGAGGCGCGGCGGGACTGGTCGGACCCGGAAGTGCGGGCTTTTTTCAGCAAACCGAAGAACTGGGATTTAAGCAAAGATCAGGCAAAAAAGATAACCAATCCGCGCATAAGAAAATATTTTGACAATCCGCATTTCAATCGCATCCTGAAGAATCCTAAAATCCGCGAGAAATGGCGCGATCCACGCAATCAAGTTGAGATGATGGAAATGCAAAAAACGTTTTTTAAAGCGATCATGGGGCCGGATCCACTGACAGACACATCTACCCAACCAGCCCAAAAGAATAAATGACTTCCAGAGCAGAGCACGAATTTGAGAGAAGTCTGTAAAAAATGCGGTAAAAAGCGAGGCGATTCAAACAACGCTACGATTACCCAATGGCTGACGACATGCCGCTGTAAAATCACTGACTCCTCGCAATTAGAAGATCTCGAGCCTCTAATCTGCCCGAGTTGTGGCAAAAGGACATCCGAGGCGCGAGCCGGAACTCTTACGCAGTGGATTTTCAAGGCAGGCAGTTGCCAGTGTTCGCGCAGAGCTCTAGATGACTCTAAACAAAACGACAGAGGGGTTGCCCTGGCTCGGGCAGCCGGCACGAATTCGCTAACCGCCTCGAGAGAAGAGGAAGACGAGACCGAATTGAAAATCGATCCAAGATTACTGCCGTTGAGCCGGTATAAACCGATCGCCCAGTTAGGCTCAGGAGCCGCGGCGGACATCTATCTTTGTCGAGATAAATTACTCAAAAAGAAGGTCGCCGTCAAAACTCTTCGTATGGCTACAGAGAGTCAAACAATTGCTTTTCAAACCGAAGCAAAAGCGACCAGCGGTCTGAGCCACCCTAACATCGTGAAAGTTCTCGACTTTGGTGTCAGTGAAGGTGGCGCACCATATATGGTGCTAGACTATACTCAGGGAACCAGTCTGGACCATGCGCTCAAGGATAATGGGGCGATGGACTGGAGAGACGCCGTCGAGCTGGCTATCCACATATGCGATGCTCTGGGCTACGCGCATAAGAGCGGCATATTCCACCGAGATCTGAAGCCGGCAAATGTTTTGATTAGCGAAACTGATCAGGGTTTGTCCGCCCAACTGATCGATTTTGGCTTGGCCAAAGTGATCGGTCAAGCGCGATCGACAGCGAATGACGCGTCGTCATCAGCCATCAGCGACGGCACCGTAATTGTAGGGACGCCTGCCTACATGAGTCCGGACCAGAGCGCCGGGTTGACATATGATGCTCGATCGGAAATTTACTCACTTGGCTGCTTGTTGTTTGAATGCATAACGGGACGTCCGCCGTTCCTTGCCGCTTCATCTATAGAACTCCTGGCTTTGCACACGCGTGAGGAGCCTCCGCTTCTCAGCCAGCTTGCAAAGGGGGCGGATGCTCCTGAGCGGCTCGAGAAGATCATCAAAAAATGTCTTCAAAAAGATCCGGCCGGAAGATATCAATCCATGGCAGAACTGCAAAGTGCTCTGGAAGAGCTGTTATTGCAAGCAACTAGCGACGAAGACGACAGCGAGGCATTGACGTTCTCACGAATAACTCCATTGGAAGGAGCCGGTTACAACGCTGGTCATTTCAATCCATTCAGGTTGCTGGTGATACTATGTGCGGTGGCGTCTTGCGTGGTCATCGTTTACTGCTTCAGCAACCTTTTGAACATCGAGGCAAGAAATCAGCCGGATACAATGAATGCGAGTTCCAGGGATCCGTCTTTGGAAACGCCTATGCTCGGGGAGTGGACCAAGATCCCATGGAGCGACGGAATTTCCTGGTGGAAAAAATTCAATGTCGATGACGAGAGTTTGAGAAGAGAAGTCGACGTCATCTCAAAGCTTGATTACCTCAGTCTGTATTCCGAACCAATCACTGCAAAGGGTCTTTCATACATCGCCCATATCCCGCTGAAAGGGTTGGAGCTCAGGCGAACCGAAATTGGTGATGATGCCATGCCGATAATAGCCTCTATGAAAACTCTTGAGGTGCTCGATGTTGGGCGCGATCCCAAGCTGCATGCGCGCTCTCTCGTGTATTTGAGGAGCCTCAAGAATTTGAAAACGCTTCGCCTGAGAGGCGACGAATTTTCCGATGATGATCTTAAATACATCAGCAATCTTGCCTCGCTCGAGCTCCTGGAACTGAAATACGTCCCGATTAACGGCAGAGGACTGATCCATCTGAAAAATCTGAGCCACCTGAGGAAACTAGATCTGGGTTTCACAAATATACGCAATGAGAACCTGGTGTATTTGCGTGATCTCAAAGCACTCGAAGAGCTGTGCCTGTACAACACTAAAGTGAGCGACTCCGGAATGCCTAATCTCAACTTCACATCCATCAAAACCCTGGATATCTCCGGCAGCGGCGTAAGTGCAGATGGAATTTTGAAGCTGAAAAGTATGAGTGGTTTGCGCAAACTCTATTTAGGCGACCGAGCCGACCGAGGCAGAATCAAAAACTTAACCCGCGGCTGGGATTGCAGCGTTCTGTTCGACACTCTTGATGATCGAAGCGAGAATCTGCACGTCATAAGGTCTGACAAATTCTAGCGCACCAGGCTACCACTTGCAGTGTGTGCGATATTGTCAGATTCCGCTGCGTATTTCCCGACTTGCTTTGCGTATTTACCGGCTTAGTATAGTGCTGTATCTGTCTTATCATTCTAGTCGGCACGGCAAATAGCACCAAGCACCCAACGCACCCCAAATGCTGAGGTCCAGTTTTACATGGACGGCGGCCATAAAACCCTCGAGCAATACACCTTCCAGGAAACTGGCGGTCTCAACGTTTTCAGCAAAGCCTTCACCTCATCGCCTGAAGTGGCGCGGCAGATGCTCGATGAAGCCATGGAACACCCCTGGCAAACCGCCGCGGATGGGGCGAAGACGGTTCTGGTCTCCGGCGCCTTCGGACTGGGCATTGGCTATCTGGTGCCTGCGCGTGGACCAGCTTCGATGATTCTTGCCGCCGGGCTGACAATCCCTCAAATCTGGAGCGCCGGCAAGACGCTGGTTGAAGCGTATCAAGAGTCGCAAGAAATCGGGGCGAGCCAGGATTTGATCGCTCATCAGCTGGCCAGGCATGCCATCAAAGGTGGTGTCGATCTGACGCTCGGTTTTGCCGGCGGTTTTCTGGGAGCCGAAGGCGGGTACAGGCTCGCAGAAAGCGAAAGCACCGCCGGACGTCTCGGGCAGAAAACTCAAAAGGGAATTGTCGATGTCGAAAACAAAGGTTTAGCCTTCTTGCGCAAAAGCCCGGCAAAGTTGGAGATCGGTTTGCCCGGTCGAACCATGCCTCTGCCGGAGCTCCCCGGTTTAAAGCTGCCAAAGATAGACATCAGGACAGGTGCATCCCGGCTGAGCGCCGCCGATCAAATGTTGCACGGCTCTCCTGTCGAGGCCGAGTCCATTGTTCCGGCGGCCAAGCCGAAGCCGACTGTCGATGTAAATGCGATGCCCTTCTACAAGCGTCCCATCGGTCTGGTTAATCGCCGCCTCGATCAACTTCTGCAGGAGCCTGAGCCCTATACCTTATATAAAGGACCTGGGCTGCACGGGCACTCCAATCGCTCCGATGGTTCGAACGAACCAAGCTACATTTATCGCAAAGGCAGAGAAGCCGGTTATGATTACACGACCATCACCGATCACGAGCACCCCGACGGCGTCAGTCCCAAAGACGGCACGGATGGTCCCAACATAGGCACCGACCCGCGTCTCTACATGCAAACATTTGCCGATGCAAGAGCGGCTACCGAAGACGGCAAATTCGTCGCCCTGAATGGCCTTGAGATCGGCAGAATAGGAAACGGCGGCGGTCATTCCGATCTGATCGGTCCGGAGGCAGTGGAGGCTCAATCAGCGCTCCCCGCTCAGTCTCGGACCGAGGGAGGTCAAGGCTCCAATGACGGAATACTGCCAACAGGAAGCGGTGAGCCAGTCTCGGCGGCTTTAGCCCATCCAGGGGCGAGCAATCACATTGGTCTGCTTGAGGTGGAAACGTTCTTCACCACATCAAAGGCACCAAGAAGTCTTTTCAGTCAATTGACGCGCCGAATGCTCGGGCTCGACCCCGGCCCGGTCGTGCGAACGCCCGACATAGTAAAGTTCGAGGATGGCAACTACAAAGCTCTGGTCGATCATCTCGATCCTCTGACTGATACCACAGGTGGTAGGCCTTCAATTCAGCTCAACCATCCAAATCGCAATCGGCTCGATCATGATTACGGTCAAAAATCATTCAAAAGCCAGAAAGAATGGCGCACTCGCTTCGGTAAGTATGTCGATCAAATTGAAGTCATCAAAGGTGGTGCCTTGAGGAAAGAACCAATCGATGAAGTGCCGGAGCATATGATCGACCATCCCAGCTACAACGCTTATATCGACAAAGGCATACACGCCAGCCCGACCTTCGGTCGAGACTTCCACTATGAACCCACAGGAAACCCTGGTGCGACCGGGATCTACGCAAAAGGATTGACCAAGCCCGATCTCCTGGATGCCTTGCGCAACCGCCGAACGATTGCCACCACAAATGGTGACAAGCTAAACGGTTTCATGTGGGGCAACGACAAACACTTTATGGGCAGCATACTCGATCAAGCAGCCGCGAAAGAACTCCGCTTGTCGGTCCACGTCGGCGGAGATGTCGTGCCGGACGCTGAATACACGGTCAAGATCTGGGGCGACAAAAAGATTGGCGACGGCAATCCAGCCGAGGTGATCTACCAACAGAAACTCACCGGCCAGGAATTGATCGATGCAGGCTATAAAGTCGAATTCGATCCAATCGATCATACACTGGGCAGGAAATCTTCATATCATGCTGAAATCGACCGAAAGGATCCGCAGACCGGCCATACCGACAAGATGTGGACGGCGCCCATTTGGGTCGAACCGCCGGCCAGTCCTAAACATTCGCTGTACATGCGCCTGATCTCAGGCAACCTGCAGCATTACGTTCCCAACCCATATTGATCCCGTCGCCATCAAGGACAAGGACGAGCCTCTAGAACCGCCCGCTCAAGCTCGGCTGCTCTTTGCCTGATAATCCCGCTTTCTTAATCTATTGGTTGGATCTTTGAAACGCCCGGGCATCTATCTAATAGGCTTTTGACCATGGGATGGGTAAGTCATTAAGACCATCCGGTTTTACCTGACGGGTTCGGAAAAGTGAAAACGCCCCCATCTGTTCGCAAACGTTTACTGCAAGTAATCAATAAGGATAGAAGAGTCACGATACCGGATGTGGTGGCGGCGACGGGCTTGTCTCTTGATGCGGTTGCGAACGGACTCAATGAATTGGCGTATGAGACAAAGGCTGACCTGGAAGTCACATCCTCCGGTCTGATCTATTATTCCTTTCCCGCCGACCTGCACTTCCGCCTGTACTCAAGCCGTCTGGCAGCATTGATTCACAGAGCCTGGGCCCTGGTCTCACCGGTTTTGAACTTCGCCTTTCGCATTTCCTTCGGACTGATGCTGCTTCTGTCACTGCTCTTTGTTTCATCAATAATGCTCGTCTTGCAACTGATGATGGCGGCGGCATCAGGCAACACTACCTCGGCCGTTGATCTACTCAAGGATTACTTCGCGCTGCTCAAGCGGCTCGCCGTTTTACAACACGTGCTGCCGTCACAATCATTTTTCAAACAAAAGCTCGTGATCTCGGATCAGCTTTCTGCCAGCCCTGAAAGCACCACGGCGGAGAACATCAGCGAATCCCAGAAAGACCAGGGTTTCCTGCTCAACTGCTATTCATTCCTGTTTGGTCCTGGTGATCCCAACCGTGATTTTGAGGCCTACCAGTCGTACCTTGCCGCTCAGCTCATTCGAGAAAAGCATGGCATAGTTCTTCCTGATGAACTGGCGCCTTATACCGGCGTCGACCCGAACGACACCAAGAACATGTTTCCGTATCTCGCCAGGTTCAACGGCATGCCTGCCACTACACCTTCCGGTCAGCTAATCTACCTTTTCCCAGACTTGCAAGCCGGAGTGTCCGGCATCGCGTCGGACACACATGCGCTCAGTTCTGTGCACAAGCACAAGCACAAGCATAAACACAAGCACGCGCTCAATGAGAGCAAGCCCGCCAATCAGCCAATGATCGAGGACCAATGGACAGAACATGCAGAGGATGAGCCTCAAAACCTGGCAATCGATCGCCTCGAGCGCTCTCACCTGCCCGATAAACTGCTCAAGCAAAAGCTTCTGTTTGCAGGCATCGGTCGGGACGCCATGCTTCAAACCGTCGCTCTGGCCGGGGCCAACTTCGTTGGCACGCTCTTTTTCTGGTGGTTGCTTTTCGCGGCAAGAAGCTCATCGATAAACACTACCAATATCTTTTTGTTGCTTGCCGTTTATGCCGCATTTTTCCTCCTTGTTCCGGCGATCAGGTGGGTTCTGTTGCAGTTCGAAAACGCCGCCATTCAAAGGTACAATCAGCGCATCGAACAATTTGCGAAGATACTAGAGGAGCCAAGCAGCGAATTGATTTCGAAACTAAAGGAGGCGGAGCGCATGCGTCAGGAGGCGAAAGAGCGCACTACGCCGGAGACATTGGTCTACACGACGAAGCGTGATTTTCTCGAGCAAGAAGCAGACAGATTGTCTGAGCCAATGTAAAATACGATAAGTCGGCTCGCCAAAGAGGTGCCTACTGGATGAACGATAAGGACTCTATGCCGTGCCCGCATTGCCACGAGCCGGTCGCCAGGGCAGCATCTGTCTGCAGGCACTGCGACCGAGGCATTGATGGCAAGTTGTTTTCACCATGCTCATTTTGCGGTGAGATGGTGCGGAAAACGGCAACGAGATGCCGCTTCTGTCAAGCCAGGTTGGCCGACCCCGAGCGCAAAGGGCAACCAGAAAAAGAGGCGCCCCGCTTCCCGATGGTGACGCTCGATGGACTGAAAGAGCCTCCTAAGCCTGGTGATCCAGCCGGTTTGCCCAATATATTCATGGAAAACAACCCGAGCACCGGCAAAAAACAGGGCAAAGATCACCTCAATGCTAAATCGTACGGGGCCGGTGTTCGGGCTCAAGTTTTCGAAGTTATAGTCAGGCAAGCGATGGCCGGCGCGCCATGGCGAGAGATTTGCGCCGGACCGATGCTGATCAATAACATTACGCCCGAGGAAATCGAGAAAGAAGTAGCCAAACGGCGAATGCTCGGATCCCACGATAGCGCCGCTCGCGATGCCGAGACTGCATCGCCGGCAGAATCGACCAGCAGCCTGCAATATGCCAAGCTGATTCAGAAACTATTGCGCATCGCCGATGATATCACTAAGTACGACTCGCGCGGACCGCTGTTCAATCTGGCTGAAGACATACGCACTCTGGCTCGCGAGTTGGGAGCGGCCTGGCTCAATGCCTCAGAGGGCGTGCGCGGAAAGGGAGGAAGCGATTCGTTTCTCAAACAAGAGTTTCAAGCCGAGCTGCAAGGTTTTGCAGAGAAATATGATGCCATGCTCGATCTTCTCAACGGCCGCGACAAATTGATTCGCGAACGCGACGAGCGCATTCATGAGCTCGATGAACAGATCCTCGAGCACGACCGTTTGATCGAGGAAGGCAATCTCAAATTAGAAGAGCAGGCTGTTGAGTTGGAAGAGCGCGACCGCCAGATCGAACAACTGAAACGAGAGATCGATGACTTGAGGCAGTCCTTTTCACGGCAGTAATTGCTGGTTATTCTGCAGCGATTGCTCTTTCTCCGGCAATTGTGCCTGCCCGTCTTGCGGCAATCCTTCAATTTCGCGCAGCGGCTGTCTTTTGCACAGCATGGCTAAAACAAACCACGACATAAGACGAACGTGTCCGGTTCCAAAGTTATACTCAAAGAGCCCTGCCACCGCCAGCGATACTATACCCCCCAGGGCACCAAGGGCAACAGCTCCGTCAATGGTCTTATTTCCGCAGGCTCGCCAATTCCGGAAAGCAACAAGAAGAATAGAGAATTGAAGATAAAGGAAAGCCATGAGACCGGTAGCGCCCATGGTGGCAAGAACGTGCAAATAGTTGCTGTGGGCGTGCACTAGATATGATGACTCACCCGGAACTACAGCCTCGGGAATGTCGAGCTGGGGAAAATTTCGCGGGCCGACCCCCACTATTGGATGCGATTTCCAGAGATCGATGGCAACCTTCCAGACTTTCAAGCGGGCTTGCACGCTGACATCACTCTGCACATTGGTAATCAGTGGAATGATGCGCTTCTGAACGACAGGCACGGCAAACCAGGCAAGCGAGAGCAATATAATCAAAGCGGCGGACAACCTCAAGAATACTTTCCTGGACACAAGACAGGACATCGTCAGAAGCGAGACGAGCATGCCGAGCCAGCCGCTGCGCTCACTGGCAAAGAATATTCCGGCAAGATTGGCAGCGGTGACGGCGCCGAACGACCAGGTAGACTTTTGCCACTGATTGTTGAGGAGCCTGTAGGCAGACGAGATCAGCAGCCCGACGGCCAGGCTCGCTACAATTTGCATTTGCCCGGCATAGGCCATCGGTTTTCCCATGAAGCCGGATGCCTGCAAATACTGGTATTTTTCGAAGGGATGAAATGCGAACAGTTGTTGAATCGCTCCCCAGATGCCGGCAAGCCCGCCGACCAGCAAGAGCGTGAAGCAGGCGCGCTGAAGCAGCTGCCCGTCACGGCGAAATGCCTGATAGGCAAGGGGGTAAATGATCAGCGCCCGCAGAGAAAAGAGGGAAGCGAAGCCCTCTTTGATGCCACCACATATAGTACCTTCAACGAAAGTCAAAACAGCAAAAATAAGAATGGGAAGATTTAAGGGCGCTTCTTTGATCAGCTTGAGCGAGGGCGGAAAATGCGGCAATTCGAGCTGATCGGCGCGCCAGCACTCGCAAGCCAAAACAGAGCAAAAAGCGGCGGCCAATACGATGAGCGCAATCCAGGAAATGGTTATTGGCAGGAAAACGGCCAGGGCATAGATGAGCACCGACCATTCTTGCAGCTTGAGGAGGGCTCGGTATTGCCCTTCTGTTTTCTTACTGAGCACCACGCCAGTCAATCAGCCCCATGATTTCCCGCACGCCCTTCAAAGTCTGCCCGGCGACTTTGCGGGCTTTCATATTGCCGTGCTCGAGAATTTTCATCAGCTCGTCCGGGTTGCGCTCGAGCTTTTCTCGCCTCTCTCTCATCGGTCGCAGATAGTCATTCATGTGAGCAGCCAGGCGTTTCTTGCAATCGACGCAGCCAATCGCGGCGCTCTCGCACTCGTCCTTGACCTGCTCTTTGATATCGGATGCAAAAATCAAATACATCGGCCAGGGGACCTCGCAGAGATCGACGTGACCCGGGTCGGTGCGAGCTATTCTGGTGCGATCGGTGACCATTTTCAAAACTTGTTTTGTGGTATCATCTGCGGTATCAGCCAGCTTGATGTCATTGTTGTAGGACTTGCCCATCTTCTGCCCGTCGATGCCCTTAAGCAACGGTGTCGAGGTGAACTCGGGCTTCGGTTCCGGAAAATAATCGACGCCGTACAGATTGTTGAACTTGCGGGCCAGGTCACGGGCGAACTCGAGGTGGGATTCCTGATCTTTCCCTACAGGAACAAGCTCGCCTTTGAATGCCAGAATATCAGCCGACATCAAAACCGGATAACCAAGCAATCCATAGGTGGCCTTCTCGCGCGCTTCCGCCTCATCCTGAGCCAGCATGCGCACCATGTCCTTGAGCGTCGGCTCGCGCTCGACCCAGTTCTGTTGAGTGATCATCGAAAGCAATAAATGGAGCTCGGCAATCTCAGGCACACCTGACTGGACGTAGATTGTCGAAACCTCCGGATCGATGCCGGCAGCCAGCCAATCAAGCGCGATTTCAAATATATTCTTCTTGATCTCGGCGACATTCTGATATTTCGTAGTCAGGGCGTGCCAGTCGACGATGGAGAAAAACGACTCGTACTCGTTTTGAAAGCGCACCCAATTGATCAAAACCCCGAAATAATGCCCGAGATGCAGACGCCCCGTCGGACGCATGCCGGACATAATACGCTTGGTCCTGGTTGTGGCGAGCGTGCTTGTCAATTAAGCCTTCTTTCCTTTGTTCTGGATCGCTTCTCTGACTCTTTCTTTCTTGCGATTCTCTTTTGCCTTGCGGCGCGCACGCTTCTGCTTGGTATTATATTTGCTCGTCATTCAATTCATCCTCATCGGTTAACTTGAGCACGTCGATAAGGACAGAATATACCATGTGCCCATGGCCGATATCCTTGATGAGCAAAGCCTGTTAAGTATTTTAGTGCTGGGCGAAGCGGTCCTGCTCCTGGCGCAGGCGCTCCATGTCGTGAGGGAGCACATAACCGGCCGCCACGAGCAGCTTTTCAAGAGAAATTCCTTGGCGCTCGGAAATCGCCATGAGATCGCGCAATTGATCGCCCGTTATGCGCCTTCGTTGCAAGAGATATTGTTCCAGTTTCATGCGCCCCAGCAACAGATCGATGGTCAAGGCCATGACTAAATCGCTGTGCTCGATATAACCGCGGTCGAGACTATATTTGTAAGTGGCTAATACAGCCGCATCCGAGCGGCTGGAGTCGGTCATGACCAGCATCATGCTCTTGCCGCGCTCGACATCAAGAAGGACTTGCTGCAGAACCTGATCGAGGGATGGATTGGTCAAGGCCAGAGTGCCGATTTTGGTTATGTTGAAACTGCTGTTTAGCAGCCGTTCTATATCGATGGCCACGAGCGGCAGTGGATCGGTTTTGCGCTCGTCGAAGTTTCTTACCGGCGTGGTCGATGCCACTACATTCAGTACCTTATTGGGCTCGGGCGCCGGTTCCGGAAAAGGCTCGACGAACTCCTCGTCTGCAATTCCGTTCAGACCATCGTGCAGCTCGGCTTGAGGCATCTCGTCCTCGAAGGCAGGCAGATCTTGCGTATCTCTGGACTTGCCGTCCTTCAATTTCGCTCCATCCGCCTTCGGCTTCTTGAGCCGTTTTTTGAAGTTATCCGCCTCATCATCATTGAAGTCGAGCAGCTTTCTCTTTTCGGCGTTGGCCGCGGCGAGCTTGTCGGCAGTCGTTTCCGCCGATTTGGCAGGTGTCGGTTTCTGAACATCGGCCTTGCTTTCATCCGCCCGGCTGACTGAATCTTTCATGCGATCGATAATCGAGGCGAGCTGGGCCGGCTTCCTCTGAACCGATTCGCTCGTCTGCACCTGGGCGGCCTCGATGCCGGTGAGGGTGGTTTCGCGGCTGCTTTGCCCGCTGCCCTTCTGGGCCTCACTGTCGACTGCCTTAGCGGCAGCCAGAGAATGTTTTTCACTGGCAGCAGGCTCCGCTTCTATAGTCGCACCATATGCGGTATCGACTGCGGACTCGAGCTGATCGGCCGTCGAGGCAAAGGCGTGACCGCTCTGCGGGCTGCGCATTCTGGCACCGCCGATATCGACGGGCTCGAACTCGACGGTGATGGTGCGCCTGTTGTGCGCATCGGCTGTATGCTTGGCGAGATGCTGGTTGGCTATGCGCGTCAGCTGCTCTTCGCTGCCCTCTCCTGATTCGCTGCTCAGGAAAGTGGCTCTCACGACTTCCACGGATCTGGTGATCAACAAACGATAAAGAATGCCGATCGCTCTTTTCAGATCGAACTGAAACTCACGCATCGCCTGGCGCATGGTGCGCCCATCGGTAAGCCAGGCAATGACGGCATAATCCTCTTTGTTGAGCGGCTGAACATTGAGTGCTTCCTGCCACTCTTTGGTTCCGAAAGTGCGCGAGGGTATGAGCTCCGTATTCAGCCCGACGTTACTCTCATGCAAGAAAGCGCATTGATCGGAGAAACAGCGGGGGTCAGTGAGACGAAGGGTAATATTGCTGCGAATGGTGTTCTTGAAATGGGCCGGCAAGCGCTCGACGACGAACTCGCCATCAGACCAGACAAGCATCTCGGAGAGCGCATCAAGACCCTCGAGTATGCCGAATGTGGCAACCAGTAAGTGGCCATCGCAAATAAACAGATCGCCATGCTGCCCGCCTTTTTTGATGCGCAGCCGATAGCTGCGCGACGATTCGGCAGCCAGGAGCTGTAATAAGCCAGGCAAACTGACATCCTGAAGATCGCCTTCAATCATGCACGGTTCCTTTGTAGGGCACTGGCCGAGGCAACAACTTGCATATGTTTAGCCAGCCCGCTATCTATGTTCTTCCCTCTTATGTTTGCTCTTAAATTTACAAAAGTTAATTCGTGCACGAAGTGCTAGGGCATGTGAGGAATTGGGTAAATACAGACTTAGAGAACGGTCAATACTTATAGCTAATACATTGTATAGGGAGCAGCAGTTGAGCACTCGTGTCACCGACGAAATGACCGATGAATGGTCCGATATCGATTTTGAGCCCGTCGATGATGACGATTTCAGCGACGACGGCGAGTTTGATCCGGCTCTGGGCACTCCCAAAAAGAAGGCCGATGGTTTTACTGAAGACTCAGTCAGGCTGTACCTCCGAGAGATCGGTCGGGTACGGATGATCAAACCGGATGAAGAAATCGAACTGGCAAGACGAATTGCAAAAGGCGATCAGGAAGCGAAGAAGAAACTGATCCAAGCCAATCTCAGACTGGTTATTTCCATTGCCAAGAAGTACGTCAACCGCGGCTTGCCATTTCAAGATCTGATTCAGGAAGGCAACCTCGGATTGATCCGGGCCGCTGAAAAGTTTGACCATACAAAAGGATTTAAATTCAGCACTTATGCCACCTGGTGGATAAGACAAGCAATCAGCCGTGGTCTGGCCGATAAGTCGCGGACCATTCGTGTGCCGGTGCATATGGTCGAATCGATCAACAAGCTGAAGAAAACATCGGCGAGACTCTCTCAAGAGCTAGGACGCAAGCCGAACGAAGAAGAACTTTCTTTCGCCATGGATTTGCCGATCGCCAAGATTCAAGAAATTCTGGCAGCCGATCGCGAACCTGTTTCAATGGAGATGCCTTTGAACAGAGACGAAGAAACTTACCTGGGCGATTTGATTGAAGACAACGAGTCGGCACGTCCGGACTCGACCACCGAAGAAGAATTGCTTCGCCAGGACATCGGTCGCATGCTCAGCCAACTGACTCCACGCGAGCGTGACATCATGCACTTGCGCTACGGTCTCGAGGACGGCAGGCAGCGAACCCTGGAAGAGGTGGGACGGCTCTTCAACATCACTCGCGAGCGCGTCAGGCAAATCGAGCACAAAGCCTTTAGAAAGCTCAGGCAACCTTCCTGGAGCAACAAACTGGTCGGCTACCTCGACGACTGATCGGCTGTCGGACAAACCAATTTCAGCCCGTTTTTATGAGACGATCGGTCTTGAGCACGGGCCGGGCGAATTGCTATGCTTGCCCGGGGCGCGCCCTGCATTGGATGTATTCCTCTGGGCCAGCGCACGCCCGGCAAGCGGCTGGCAGCCGTGCGCCTCAGGCGGGCAACTTCTCAGCCCGACGTTGCATCAAACGAATGCCCGGAGCAATTTAGGCTTGGCACCTTTTCGGAAACCCACCTCAATATGGCAAGCACAGGCACACTTGATAAAGAACGGATCGATCGCGATCAGCTGGCGGAGATGGCAAACAGCGGCCAACGCCACAAGTTGCGCATGTACTTGAATGAACTCCATCCCGCCGACCTGGCATCACAACTCAGCGAACTGGATGGGCCCGAAAGACTGGCTTGCTTCCGGCTCCTCGATCTTGATCATGCCTCGGAAGTTTTAGCCGAGCTGGACAGTGACGTGCAAAATGATCTGCTCCGCTCCCTGGGCGACATCGGCATCGTTGCCATTATCAGCCGCATGTCACCCGATGATGCCGCCGACCTGCTCTATGAGTTGCCCGACGAAAAGATAAACGCCATCATCAATCAATTACCTGATCAAGAATCGAAAGAGGATCTGGCCGAGTTGCTCAGCTTCGAGCATGATACGGCTGGCGGTATCATGTCGACCGACTATCTCTCGGTATTCTCGAAGATGTCGGTGGGCGAGGCGCTGCTTCTCCTGCGCGAGATGTACGAGGATCTCGAGGAAGACATCTATGATGTTTATGTGGTAAACGAAGTCAATGAGCTCGTCGGCCACCTGACGGTCAAACATCTGATCACCGAGGATCCATCATGCATGATTGAAACGATCATGGATGATGATTTCATTTCGGTAAACGTGCATGACGATCAGGAAGAAGTGGCGGACAAACTGGGACACTACGATCTTCTCTCACTGCCGGTCATCGATGATCAGGGCAAGTTGCGCGGTATCATCACTGCCGATGATATCATCGACGTCATCAATGAAGAAGCGACCGAGGACATATATCAGTCTTCCGGGATCAGCTCACCAGGCGGAGAGGCGCAAGAGCAGCTGGGCTACAACGTCACCAAGGCCTTCAGCGCGCGTCTGCCCTGGCTGATTGCCACACTTCTGATCGAGAGCGGCTCCGCCAGCGTAATTACACACTTCGACAGCGTCATCCGAGACACGGTGGCAGCCGCTTCTTTCATGCCGCTGCTTTCCGGAGTGACAGGCAGTGTCGCGACCCAGAGCACCTGCATCATTATTCGCAGCAGTCGCGAGCGCTCGAGTCTGAATTTCAAATTGATGGCGCGCAATTTATTGCACGAGGTCAAAGTCGGACTGCTGCTCGCCGTGCTGTGCGGAACGGCTACATATGCGCTTAGCCAGGTTCTTCACCACTCCCACACCAATCTCGGCCTGGTGGTCGCCTTTTCTCTCGTCGTTACAATGACCGTCGGCGTCTCAATCGGCACGCTCATGCCCATGCTCTTTCAGCGCTTGCGCATCGATCCGGCCCATGCCTCCGGACCGTTCATAACCAGCCTGCTCGATGTATCGACGATGAGTATTTACCTGACGATAGTTCACTACTTCCGCTCGCACATCACATAGAAAGGAACGTTCACGATGACTTCAACCGGCGTTGATCCGAGCAACAGATTGAGGGAGTTGCGCCAAGAAATTGAAAGGCAGGAAGAGGCGAGAACGAAAAAACGCTCCGAGAAGGGCGTTCTGAGCGCCAGACAGCGAATTGAGCAATTGGTCGATGCCGGCTCCTTTATGGAGATCGACAAGTACGCCCTGCATCATTGCTCCGATTTCGGCATGGAGGAAAAGCGGGTTTTCGGCGACGGCGTGATCACCGGGCAAGCACTGATCGACAACCGACCGGTTTATCTCTTCAGCCATGACGCGGCATTCGTGGGCGGTGCGCTCGGCGAAGTTTTCGCGCGTAAAGTTTGCAAAATCATGGAGCTTGCCTATCAATCCGGTTGTCCGATTATCGGTCTCAATGAAAGCGGCGGCGCCCGCATTCAAGAAGGCGTGAAGAGCCTGGCCGGTTACGCCGATATCTTTTATCGCAACGTCAAGGCATCAGGAGTGGTGCCACAGATATCTGTCGTCTATGGTGCCTGCGCCGGTGGTGCCGTCTACAGCCCGGCGGTCACCGACTTCACAATCATGGTCGACAAGCAAAGCTACATGTTCATCACCGGTCCGGAGATTGTAAAAACCGTGACCGGCGAAGACGTTTCGCTCGAGGATCTCGGCGGTGCCCTGGTGCATAATAAGAAGTCAGGCGTGGCCCACTTCCTGGCTCGCGATGAAGCCGATTCTTTTGAGCTCACCCGGGCGCTCCTTTCATATCTGCCCAGCAACAATCTTGAGCCGCCGCCATATATAGAGGTAGGCGATGATGCCAATCCGGCGGACGCTCAGGGGCTCGATAACATCGTCCCGGCCGATCCTGCCAAGCCTTACGACATGAGAGGCGTGATCGAGCGCATCTTCGATTATGGCGAATTTTTTGAGTGCCAGTCTTTGTATGCAACCAATATTCTTGTTGGCTTTGCCCGCTTGAACGGCAATCCCGTCGGCATAGTGGCCAACCAGCCCAAGAGCCTGGCCGGCTGTCTCGACATCAACGCCTCGATCAAAGCCGCTCGCTTCGTTCGTTTTTGCGATGCTTTCAACATTCCGATCATCACATTTGTAGACGTGCCCGGATATTTGCCTGGAACGACGCAGGAGTTCGGCGGCATCATCAAGCATGGCGCCAAACTCTTGTATGCATACTGCGAGGCGACTGTTCCTAAATTGACCGTGATCACACGCAAAGCATATGGCGGCGCTTTCGATGTGATGGGCTCGAAGAATGTCGGCGGTGATTTCAATTTCGCCTGGCCGACAGCCGAGATTGCCGTCGTCGGTGCAGAGGGCGCGGTGCATTTGCTTTATCGCAAGGAGCTCGAGAAGGACGACAAAGCGTTCGCGAAACTGGTGGCACAATACAAAGAGCGTTTTTCAAACCCATATATTGCCAGCCAGGAAGGTTACATCGATGATGTGATTTTTCCTTCCGAGACGCGGCAGCGTTTATGCCAGGCTCTGCGAACTCAAGCAAGCAAGCGGGTTGAGCGGGCACGCCGAAAGCACGGCAACATACCGCTTTGATTTCAAAAGCGATTCAGCGCTTTTCCCGGATCGGAGGATAAGCGAGCTTGATTGGCAGCAACTGGCTTTCAGGATAAATCAGGCGATTATCGCCGGCGCCGCCATTGGATGGCGGATCAATTTCCGGCTCGCTTTGATATGACATCTCGAGAACGTTGAGCGTGATTTCAGCGGGCATCGGCAAGCGTGATTCGAATTTAGCGACCGGATCGTTTTTGCCTGCGATCGCCTCCATTTTTTGAATGACGCTCTTGGCGATCGGCTCGGGATAACAGATAAATGCACCGCTCAAAGTGCGTTTCTTGACCTTCGTTTTGCTCAGCCTGCTGATGAAGCTTTTTAAAAACGAGAGTGAGCGCCGATCGCTCTGCAGGCGTTTGTGCGGTTTGACGAGCCTGGCCATCAAGAGGAGATCGCCCTGATGGCTCAGGAAGTGCAAATCGACCGCCGGCAGTTTTATCGGCACAAGCCCGTCGGAGCGAACCACCTCGATATTGCAGGACGTGAGGCGGGCCAGCGACTCCCAGAGATCCTTTTGGCGATTGTAAAGCCCGCTCTTGTGCGCATATTCAAAATAGCCGCTCAGTACATAGGCAGCCAGGGACATCACATCCAGAGGCGGCTTCTTGCCCTCGGTGCTAATCGTGATATTGCTGCAAGCGGCTTTGACGTCATAAGGTCTTGCCGAGCGCGGGTCGCAGACAACCGAATGAAGATTGAATGCTTCATTATCAAGACACTTTATTTGCAGATTGCGTTTATTTGATCGACTCATAACTTGATCGTTTAGCACAGGTCATCGCTAATTTTCTTGCCTGCCAGTATATGTAGCAATCAATCGTGGTACATCTATGTTACGACTTGAAATCGGGTCAGATTCGACAAAAGGAGGAAACAACCAGTTATCCGACACAAGCTGACCCCGGTCAGCTGATAATCATGTAAACTGGATTATAGGCGTGTAGGCGGCTGGCAACTTACTTTCGATGGGGGAAAGTGAGTTGTCGAAAAAGGGATGATATCGCGGCTAAGTAAACTTAAACAAGTGGCTCGCCCTGAGCCCAACGATCAAAAGTTGACCAGGCAAAGCGACACAATCCACGGCAACCCCCGGCGTTCTCGGCCGGCTTGGGCTGGTTTCCCCTGGCGTTCGTCCACGGGTGCTTGAGCTCAATTCTCAGTTCAATTAAGGAAACACAGCGACACAACGATGACTCTCATACCTTCTCGAACCAATTTCACAATGTCCGCCGCTTCGGTCTTGTCAGACATTAAAAAGGGCGGCAATGAGAAGCGCAATGAATTTGTTTGGGTCAATCAAGAACGTGTCTATGCGATCGGTCTTCTGGCAACCGGCAGCCCGCAACATGCTCAAGAGATCACTATCGCCACTTTTCGAAACGCTTTTGCCTCAATCAAACAGGGCTTACCCAAGAAAGACAATGAATTGACTATCTGGGATTGGTTATCACAATTTGTCGTAGAAGCCTGTGCCGAATACCATGCTCAAAATTCGGACCCGCCAGCCGAGCAAGATATTGATCCGGCTGCTGACGGCTCGGCAAATATGGAATGGGAAACAACGGTTCTGCTTGGAGTTCAACGAATTAAAAGATGTCTCGGCTCATTGCCTGAAGATCAGCAAAAGGTTTTCTACCTCAGGCATCACTTGGACCTCAACTATGATCAAATCTCGATTGTTCTAAACCAATCTGTCGAGATGACAATGGCATCGCTATTTCGAGCGAGAGTTCAAATCGTAAAGTGCCTGGGTCGAGGATAGGAGACGCCCCATAAAATTGCAGGTATAAATGTAGAATGAGCTGCCACGAGTATAGATTTCAGATCCAACACCGCTTCGATGAAGACCTCGATCCAGATGAAGCCGGCTCCCTCGACGATCATATTGAGACATGCGAGTCGTGTGCGAAATTTGAGCACCAGCTAGACCAGATGATTCAGGGCGCTGAGGAGATGCCGCTCCCGGAGGAGCTGGCACCGCCCAATCCAGAAGCGCTCGCCAAAATGGTTCAACAACAACTGCCGCAGCAGAAGTCGTCCTTATTGAATATGGTCACCAATATTTTTGGCGGCACAAAAGAGAAAGGCGGCACCGCTCCCGCTTCGCGCGCGAGCAAGAAGACGGTCGGCGGGGCAGGAGAATTTGCCACCAAACGGCCGGCTGTCAAAGGCAGAAAAACAGCCAGCGACGAAGACGAGATGGGGGCGTCGCGATTGAGGCCGCCAGTAAGCACTCCGCCGATGAAAGACGGCTTTGAAGCTCAATCAACCACCACCGGTCTTGGTCAGAAATTCGGCATTCAAACCGGCGGCAGCGGCCAACTCGAGCAGGGGGCACCTCTGACCCTGGCGGAATCAATTCGCCGCAAGATATCGGAATCGCAGAAAATATCAGTCAATGACGCCTATGAGACGACCGACTCCATGAGCACGGCCGGAGGCGGTGAAGACAAATGGAACAAAGGCGGAGCCCCGACCCCATGGGCCGGCGACGGACAGGGGGCAGCACCCTGGGCAGCCGGTCCTGGCGGACCAGGCGGCGGGCCTAGTGGCGGCTTCCCGGCGGCACTCCCACCAGGGGGCGCACCGGTTGGCGGTCCAGGTCCAGGCGCAGTTGCAGGACCCTCAGGCTCGACCAGCGGCGGTTTCCAATCAGCTCCACCACCTGGTGGCATCGCTCCACCACCGGGCATGCCCGGTGCGCCTTCTCCAGGCGGACCTTCGCCAATTGCCGGGGCAAGCGCGGCACCGCACCCGGGAAGCTCTATCGGTCTGGCACCACCTGGTGCACCAGGTGGAGACAATTGGGACAAAGACAGCCGTCCGCCAAAAGGCACGAATCCGGGCGATGAAGAGTCCGGTTGGGGTCCGCCTCCAGCAGGCGGCTCCTGGGTGGAACCCGCCGGAGCAGGCGGACCGAGCGGTCCGGGCCCGGTAGGCGGCGGCGTGCCCTGGGGCACGCCATCGGCCACGCCAGGCGCCTCATGGGCCAGCTCGATGCCATCAACTCCCTCGCCGGCTGCTCCTGCCCAGCCCGCACCCACGCCATCCACCCCGCCCTCAGGTTCGTGGACATCACCTCAGCCCGGTGCCTCATGGACGGCACCATCGACAAAATCACCAACCAGCGACTCATCCTGGAATAGCCCGACTGCCCAGCCCGACGCTCCGCCGCCGGGCGGCGCCCCATCATCAGGTCCAGGCGCGCCTGGCGGTGCCTGGGGTGGAAGTCCAGGTCCGAGCGACCCATTCCAGAGCGGAGGCTGGTCTTCAGCAGCTTCAGCCAAAGACGGACAGACCAGCGGCAAAAACGTACCGGCGGCAAATCCATCAGCCTCGCTAGACTGGGGCGGTGGCTCGACTGGCGGCTCAGTCAGCTCATGGGGAGCCTTGCCCGCTAAAACACAAGAAACTGATAATCCCGCTCAAGCAGCACCGGCACAGTCAGGCAATGCTTGGGGTGGCGGCGATCCAGCCGCTGCTTCATGGGCAACCCCCGGCCAGGCACCACGCTCGCAAACCAGCGGCACATCAAGCGCCTGGGACACACCGAAAACCAGCCCCGCACCGGCTGCCGCCTCGGACAGCGGTTGGGGGGTGCCGGGAGCGCCGAAACAAGATCAACAGCCATCCTGGGGCGGCGGGCCAGCCGCTTCGCCATCAAGCACCGATTTATCCTGGGGGCAGGCGAATCAAGCGCCTCCTCCAGCAACAGCAACGCCGGCGCCATCCGCGCCTGTCGATGGCTGGAATCAGAGCCCACCATCGGCGGCTGCACCGGACAGTTGGGGCAAACCAGGAGCGTCGGAGAACAGCGGTTGGGGCACACCCCCAGGCGCCGCTGCCACATCCCCCGCTGCTGCCACACCGCCAACAGCATCGCCCACTAATGATGCATCCTGGGGAACACCCAGCCCAGCCGCTGATAACAAAGGCTGGGGGACACCTTCATCGACAAGCAGCGGTTGGGGCGTGCCAAGCTCAAGCCCGCCGCCTGCAGAGCCAGCCTCCACTCCGCCCCCATCTCAACTGCCTGCCTCCCCGGCTGCCGCCATGACAACCGGAACACCAGGAGCGCAAGCACCTGCTTCGCCCGGCTCAGCAGGATCACCCGGCTGGGGAGGGTTGCCGGCGTCGGGATCTTCAGCTGGTTGGGGTGCTCCGCCACAAGCCGCTGCACAGAGCGACTCGGCCGGTTGGGGCGCTCCGAAGACAACTTCAGCAGGCTGGGGTACACCACCAGGACAGGCAGCAGCAGCACCTGCCGCACAAGCAGCCCATCAAGCGGACGGCTGGTCGGCACCTAAAGCCGAGAAGACCGGCTGGCCCGAAGGCGCAGGCGATCAGGGCTGGACGACTCAAAAGCCTCAAGCGCCGGCCGCACCGGCAGGCTGGGGCGCACCAGCCGGGGCACCATCAGCGGCAGCCTCATGGACTGAGGTTAAACCTGGTGAGGCCGATCGAGGCGCCTGGTCCATTGAAGCCGAGCAAATGGAAACCGGCTCATGGCGCGCATTCTCACCGCAAACAAGCGACTCGGCCCTGGCCTCGTCCGCACCGCCGGCAGCCCCACCCTCACCATTCGATCCGATGTCCGAATTAGCTGGAGATCGCTGGGACAAACCGATTCAAGAACGTGGTCCAGCTCCGGACGCCAGTCGATTCGAGACTCCGATTCAAGAGCGTCAGCCAGAACCAGCCGCCCCTCCAGGTTGGTCCACGCCGCCTGCCGGCGCTGGCACCGCCGGTGGTACTGCCTCGATCAGTGGTTCAACGCCGGATTCCGCCTTCGGCCAACCGCCGGGAGCATCGGGCTGGGGTCAGACTCCCGCTGCCCAAGCGGCTGCCAACCCGTTTGCCGATAAAGCAAGCGCAGACAGTCACTGGGATTTGCCCATTCAAGAAAAGATGAAACTGCAAGCCGGCGCTCAAGCGGCTCAGCAAATGATGGCCACGCCCGCACCCGCACCACAAGCTGATGCTCCAGTCGCCGGTCCGCCTTCATTCGGGGCTCCCCCCGCCTTTGGTCAGCCTGCCGACTTCAACAGCCCTCCTCCCTTCAACGCGCCCGCCACCCAACCAGCGCCGCCTGCATTCGGCTCTCCACCTGCCCCTTCAGGATTCAACCCGCCGGCCTCCCCCTTCGGCAGTCCGCCTGCCGAGCCCCAACCGCCGGCCTTCGGTGCTGCCCCGGCACCACCAGCGGCATCACCATTTGGATCACCGGCACCGGCAGCTCCGGCACCGATTCCGCCCGCACCGGCTGCACCCAAGCCGGCAGCGGCCCAAGCCGGACTGTTCGGAAAAGCCTTCGACGATCAGGCAATCGACAAAATTTTCGACGAGAATCTCGGTATCAAAGACAGTGCGCCGGCACCGGCCGCTCCGCAACCAGCCGCTCAGGCACCGGCAGTGATGCAAAACTTGCCGCCCACACCACCTGTGGCAGCCGCCCCGCCTGTAGCAGCCGCTCCGCCAGGACTGGGCTGGGGGGCACCTCCGGCTCAGCAGGACATGATCTCTTTTGCGCCACCAGGGACGCCACCATCGCAAGCGCCGGCGGACGGCACTCCCAGATTTACAGCCGTGCAAGCGAAAAATACAGGCGAGATGGCCGCCATCACTCCGCCTGGAGCAGCGCCACCGGCCCCTCAGTTTCCGAGCCCGGAAAAGCCCAGGCAGTCAGGCGGAAGCTCCAACAGCGGCATATTCAGTCTCGATGATGCCGCCGTCGATCAGATTTTCGCCAACATGGGTGTAGATGAAAGATCAATCCCGGTAAATCAAGCACAGCCGGCTGCACCTTCCATGCCTCCGGCACCGCCGTCGATGCCGCCCGCACCACCGGCAATGGCACCGCCAACCATGCCGTCCGGATTCCCTGGCGGCGGTATGCCGCAAGAACCTCCAGGCGTCATGCCTCCTGGTGCGGCGCCGCCCGGACAAATGCCTGCACCACCTGCGCCACCACAAGCTCCAATGGGCGCTGCGCCGCCGTTTGGCTCACCGTCCGGTTTTGCTCAGCCTCCATCGGGTGGCTGGGGAGCACCGCCGGCTGCCGCCGCCCCCGCACCGCTGCCCCCGCCGCAAATGCCTGCCGCGCCCAAGCCCGCCGGCGGCTTATTCCAGGTTGACGACAGCGACATGGATAATCTCTTCGACAAGGTCCTGATCAATCCGGTCCAGGAAACCAATAGCAGAGTCAATCAAAACAGCATGGCGCAACAACCGCCGATGGCACCGGCGCCGCAACCCATAGCAGCGCCTTTTGCCGCACCGAATACAAACGGACAGTTCCCCGCTGCCGCCGCACCGCAGCCACCGGCGCAAGCGCCGATCCAGCGACCACCGGAGCCTGCCGCACCGGTTGCCGTCGCGCATGTGCCACCAAGCGCGCCACCACCTAAAATCGAGGGCATCGGCAAACTCGATGCCAGCGCCGAAGTGACCGAGACTGGTTCGGGACGCATTGCCGCCATCGGAAAATTCCTGCTCGACCAGAAGGACATCGAAAAGCTGAGCAAGATTACCGCTGCCGACCAGCAAGACATCAAGATGCGCATTCTTACCCTGGAGGCATCCGAGGATCTGCAAACCTTGCTCAGCGAGATTGGCAGCCAGGAGAAAGTTATCGGCTCGGTCATCGTCGGGCATGACGGACTGTTGATCGCCAACACGATGCCCGAGGAAGTCGATGCCGAATCGATCGGGGTCTGGGCACTGGGTGTGTACATGAACACCGAGCACGTCACCAAGAAGATGGGACATGAGCGGGTGCACCAGGTCGTCTCCAGAACTCCAAGAGGCTACGTCGTCATTGCCGATTTCGGCGGCGGGCTGCTTGTCACCATCACTGATGGCACGGAGACGGATACACTCATTCCACTGATGCGCAAGATAACCGATCTCGTCTCTTGATTTAGAGGCTAGGAGAGCTTATCAAAGAGTAGTGGAGAGATCCGCTGCCTGAACGGGCGTGGCCGTTTCCGACCAGATCGGTTGCCCGGAAGCTTGCTCCGCCGCCATTGACGTGGCTTCCATAGCTTGCTCTCTGGATTTTTGCAGCTTGCGATGAAAATCGACGAATACCGAATTGGTCCATCCGAATCCCGGAATCGATCCGTACAGACCCTCCTCTGGCATGCGACCGGCCTCGACGACGTTGTATTTTTCCCAGAGTGCGCCTGTCTTTTCGAAGACATCGATGCACAAATTGCACCACTTTTCTCGGATGCGATTGGCATGATCATGAAAGCCGTAACGCTCTAATCCCTCGCAGACGATCCAATGGAGAGGCGCCCAGCCATTGGGATATGCCCATTGGCGCCCATCTTGAGTTTGCAGGGATGTCACTAAGCCGCCGTCGAACTCGAACTTCGCCAACCAGGTCGCCACCATTTTCTCAGCCTGTTCGCTCGAGGCCAGACCAGCCCAGAGAGGGAAGAACCCGGCAAGACTGGCGGTGGTGTTGGGCATTTTGTTTTTCAGATCGTAGTCATAGTAGAAGGCGCTCGCATCATCCCACATGAGCTTGTTGATCAACTCCTCGCGCTGATCGGCACGATAGCGCCATTGCTGCGCTTTCTCGACATCGCCCAGCTCGAGCCAGGCTCTGGCGATATCGACTTCGCGGATGTACAGAATTGAGTTGAGATCAATGGGCAGGTGCTCCATCCAGCGATCGTCACAGCGCGTGGAGTGGTCCCAGCCGCTTTCGCAGGAAGCGAGCATATCGAGATAGTTGATATCAAAGTGCCGCGACAGTCCGCACTCCATGCGGCGATGGTGAGGATGCCTGGTTCCCAGCCAAACCGACTCGTGCTCCATCTCGGAGAGAACGATCATCTCTTTCAAGAATTGCCGAGCTGTCTCAGCCTTTCGGGAAAGAAGCGTCCTGTAGGCAAGCCAGATCATCTGAGTAAAAATCGGCGGCTGGCTGCGCGATAGAAAATAATAGCGGCTGGCATTTGGAATAAGACCGAAGCGCTTGAGCATGTGCGCCATATTTAGTGTCATATCCGGTATCAAATACTCAAAGCGCGTTTCGACAACTCCCAGCGCCATGAAGAAGCTGTCCCAGTAATACATCTCTTGAAATATGTCGCCGTCGCTGGGGACCAGGTAAGCGTGCGGCAAGCCGATGAGGGTCTCTTTGTCTTCCTTGTTGTGCCGAATGATCCTGGACCAGTACGAATCGATATATTCAAGAACTTGTTGGCTGTTCGCTCTCAGGAAGGAAGTCTGCCTCACTATGCGCTCTCCGTTGAACCGCTCCGATCGAGCTTAATCATAAATGCTGGCGATCCGATCTGGAAATACGTATGATTCCCAGTTTCTCAGCATTAGATACAAATCTCTACTTACCGAACCATTCGACGAAAAACAAACGGCCTTGCGTGCAGCAGACGCCGACGCCAATTGAGGCAGCCTGTGCATCCATCAAGTTTTCCCTGTGGCCGCCCTGACCGGGAGCCTCCGCCATCATCTGGGCATGGACCGTTCTGATAATATCGCTATCGGCGACGCCCTCGCGCGTGCCTCGGCCGATATTCTCGGAGAGAAAATTACTGATACCGGCCTGCTGAGCGCGCTCATGCGGAAGCCGCCCTTGCAGGTCTTGATGCACGCTGCGGTTTCCGAAGACGTCGTAGTCCTTCTCCCACTGAGCCATATACTGAGCGTATTTCTTGGCACCACCAGCCAAACCGGCGTCGTTTTTCAAGGCAGGCAGCCCCTCTTTGGTGCGGCTCTGATTGACCAGGGTGATTATGAGCGACTCCAGCTCGGCAGCCGACTCCGCCCGTCCTGCCCGCCTGAGGATATGGTGCACAGGGCCAATCCCCTGCCCCTGAGCCGAGCTGCCTGCCTGCGAGCTGCTTGCCAGTTGCGAGACCTCCTTCTGCGCCTCCTGTATCGTCGGCTTACCGCCCGACATAATCACGTATTTGTATTGGAGGGTAATCTTCGGACGTTTGGCAATCCACTGGTCGGCAACTGTAGTCGAGCTCATTGAATAGCCATCGACGCTCAACAACACCATCCCCGGGCTCAAATTGAGAAGTTTTCCCAGGTCGGTCCGCGGCTTTGATTCGATGTACAAGCCGCGCAAGCGGCCGCCTCCCACGAGCACATAAACAGCTGTAGCTTGCACTCCTAACTGGGCTGAGTAGGAAGAGGGTCCGCCGGCTCTTGAGATAAACGTTTTATCCGCCGCCCCGGCCGCCAGTGTGCCCACTAAAGCAACCACTATGCCTGCAAACAAAGCAGAGACGATCGACAAAAAACGCTGCATTACCGCTGAACTCTCCATTTCATCATCAGAGATTATGCCACGTTCGGGCACCGATTCGCTCCGGCAAGCCAGGCGCCTGTACTCTGGGTACAATGTACCTAGCTGGGGTATGAGGCAGAGGTTCGAGATGACTGAATTTAATCAATCGCCGGCCACCGCTGACAGGGATCCCGAAAAGAAAAATACAGTCAGAGAGGCCGCCACCGCATATGGTGCAAGCCCGGCCGATAGCTTCAGCACTGCCACAGACGGCGGACCGCCTTCCTTGCCGAACTATTCAGGAGCCATGCCGCCTCCTCTTCCAGGAATCACTGCCTCATCCGATAGCGGTGGCGCACCGCTTTCAGTCGCTATGCCGCCTCCCCT
>JAJPJO010000384.1 GCA_021324135.1 Pseudomonadota bacterium | reverse complement strand
TCGCAGGACATCAAGCGCCTGCAGGAGATCGCCTGCTACCGCGGCTTGCGCCACCGCCGCGGGCTGCCCGTGAGGGGCCAGAAGACGAAGACCAACGCGCGCACGCGCAAGGGGCCCAAGCGGATGCAGGTGGCCGGCAAGAAGAAAGCCGGTAAGAAGTAATGGCGGCCCCCAAGCGCGCACGCGGCAAACGCAAGCCGAAGAAGAATGATGTCCCAGCCGAAGGTGCCGCGAACAGCGGTGTCCCGCCCGCGTGGCAACCGATCCTGAGCGGCTGGCGTGCCATCACTGGTGGTGCGGCTCGGGAAGAGGATTTCGCTGCGGTGGCCGCTGCCATCCGGTCCCTCTACACTGAGGTCCTGACGGCCCCCGAGATCAGGGCTGGCGCTCTGCCCGATAGAGAAGCCCTGGTGACGTTCTTGAGCGTCTGTGAAAAGCCGCTCTGGTCCGACGACCCGGTTTCTGCCGAGGAAATCAAGGCCGCCGACGGCGCCCTCGATCAGTTGTGCAAGACCGCAAACGTCACCCGCGAGAATGCTGCCTGAGCGCAAGCGTTAAGGCAGCATTTCGCGTCAGGCGTTAAGGCAACATTCGCATCAAGCGCTCGGCTTCGGACGGGCCAAGCGCTTGATGCAGAGCGGAGGTTTATTCGCTTCAAACGACCAAACCGATTAAAGGCTGTCCATCGGCATCCTGACCGGGTGCCGGCGGAAGCCTTTTTTTTCGACCGGAGACACTATAAGCGGTAATAGGAACGCCGCGAGGCAGCGAGGACAGGCAGCTTAAATGCAAAATTGCCGCATCGAAGTCAAAGCATGCTGCGATTTCTGAACGTTTGCACCAAGGTGCCGAGCGAACAGACTATCCCCACCAGAGACGTCACAACCGAAAACCATGTATCAATGTCCCAGCCGCGAGTTAGTGAAGATTGCGACGGGGACTGGGGATTGTAATATATTTCCACCGTCGATCCGAGCGGATACTTTGTTTCATCGCTGTCATCGCTTGAGTTCATTGCTGTGCCGGTATAGGTTTTGCCGTCTACCTCAAAACGGTAATCGCAAACAGGATAATGCCGTGTGTGCTTTCCCCAGGAAGTGCGATGAGCTACCTGCAGTATTATTGCTTTGGTCGGTTTCCAGTGCTCGGCACTTGAAAGAAGTTGCGCTCTGGTCCCGCAAAAGCAAAGGGCGGCTAAGTTCGTAATCAGAAGCAGAATAGGCCAAACGGGATTTGTGCAGGCGTCGAAGAGCGGACCACGTTTGCGCCGAAAATTCCTCGGTTGACACATGACAATGGCGCAGACTGCCGGCAGCAGCGAAACCGAAAACATGTTTGCAAGTATTGAATAGTAGTCCAAGGTCGCGATCCGTTTGAGATGCCGCTCTGCATTTCCTTCGTGCCAACAAAAGTCGTCTTGTGGGCGCTCTGAGCAGCGTTTTTCAGTTGAAGATTTTATATCTTTTGTTTCAATGCCGCAACGATGAACTGCTCTTTTACTCGTTCTTAACCGAGGCGGCGGCGTGGTACCGTATTCAATATCACATAAGAGACGGCGCCTGTTGCGACTTTGCAACAAATGTGGTGGCATTTCACTCAGCCTTAACCGCTCTGTGCTGATACCACATATAGTATCATAGCGCGACCTCCGCTAGGATTGTGGCTCGTCAAAAGCCGACTGGTGGAGCGGCATCAAGCCGTTCGATACATTCACAGAACTTTAAGAAGACAAGTTAGTTTGCATTTCTCAAATCGCGCCTATTGCGAACGCTAGTCTTGGGCCGTTCCATCTCGCACATTCCTCAGGAGACAACAGACCAGAACCATCGCCCTTTGCCAATTGAGAAACCAGGTCTGCCTTACCAGAGACGCGTGCGGTTTTCTTGAACGCTTCGCTTGCTGTGCGAGTGAAGCCAAACCAGAAGGGAGACTCCTATGTCGAACGTGAGTGAAAAGGATTTGGTCGGGCACCGCCGGATCAACTCTTACAGAACCATCTGGATCTCGGATGTGCACTTGGGCACTGCCGGGTGCAAGGCTGAGATCCTGCTCGATTTCCTTCGCCACAACGAGAGCGAAACGCTCTACCTGGTCGGCGACATCATCGACCTGTGGGCTCTGAAGCGCTGCATCTACTTCCCGCAGAGTCACAACGATGTGGTGCAGAAGATTTTGCGCAAGGCTCGCAAGGGAACGCGGGTGCTCTACCTGCCCGGCAACCATGACGAGCTTGTGCGGGCGTTCCTCTTCGAGTACACGCAAGACCTGCTGTCCTTCCACCTCGGCGGCATCGAGGTCATCAACGAGACCGTGCATGAAACGGCTGATGGCAAGCAGCTTCTCGTACTCCATGGCGATCAGTTCGATGGCTTTCTGAAGTGCGCCAAGTGGATTTCCCACCTGGGCGATCGCCTCTACACGCTGGCGCTGAAGCTGAACACGTACTACAACGCTCTGCGGCGCCGCTTCAAGCGTCCGTACTGGTCGCTGTCCGCTTACTTGAAGTTCAAGGTCAAGCGGGCGGTGCAGTACATCAACAACTTCGAGGAGCTCGTGGCGGCGGAGGCGCGGCATCGCTGCGTCGATGGCGTCGTCTGCGGGCACATCCACCATCCTGAGATGCGCACCATCGATGGTGTGCTGTACTGCAATGACGGCGACTGGGTGGAAAGCTGCACGGCTCTTGTCGAGCATTTCGACGGCCGCCTGGAGGTCATCCACTGGGTCCCGGATGAGGCTGTACCTGCCTCGACCAGACCGGCGCCAAGAGGCGCTGCCGACACCGGCTCCAGCTCGGCACTGAGCACCGGCCCCGGCGCAGCGCTAAGCACCGGCCACAGCCCAGCCTCGAGCAACGGTTCGAGCCGCGGCTCCAGCCCTGCTTCTGCACTAGCCGGCACTCGCATCCTCTAACCGCGGCCAGCCCGCCACAGGACAAATCATGAAAATCGCCATCGTTACGGATGCCTGGCATCCGCAGGTGAACGGCGTCGTGCGCACGCTCACCAATCTGACCCGGGAGTTGAAGAGGATGGGG
>JAJPJO010000113.1 GCA_021324135.1 Pseudomonadota bacterium | reverse complement strand
GCTCGATCAGTTTTTTAGAACAGGCAACCTCGACAGAAGTGTTCTGCCCAGACTTTTGAGAACCGACGACTTCATGGCAATTTTGAACGCAGCCAGACAAGCAGGCATGCCAATAGTTGCAGCCGATCTCAATCGCGCCCCGGGAGAGCGAGCTGAAGATAGGCGAGATCGACATATGGCTGATACGATTTCTGGAATTCTCAACCAGAATGAAAACAACAAAGTCGTCTTTTGGGTCGGCAGCCGGCATGGTCGCGAGGGACGTGCTGAGGGTGACCATGCCATCGAGCGTGTCGGCGGTCTGCTGAAGAGAAACTTTTCTGTATGCACTGTGCTCGATCAAATGGGTGATCTAGCCAACGGTCTCCTCTGCAACATAGCTTCCAGAGGTCTCGATCGGCCGGTGGCCGTGCGCACCGCCGATGCCCGCACCATCGCCGGAATGTACATGTACGACGGTTTGATCACTAATTCAAGAAATCCGAATGAAGATCTCGACCAACGATACCGTCAGTGGGACATGATCCTCATGTACCCGCCCCGCCCGAGATAAGAAGTCCAACTTCGCCACGTGGGCTCGATTTTGTCTGTGCGTTCTCTCAATCACACAAATTCGTTGGGTGCAGTCTTATTTAGTCTGAGACCGCTACCTTCGCCGAGTGTGTTACCCTTCCCATTTCCGATCCCTGCAAGAATGCCACGCAGGACAAATGCTCACGGCGGACGTCGTTGGGAATCGATAACTTAGCTCTAAACTTTTTGTCTGCAAGCTTCAGCTCCTCTACTTCCCAGCTCGAGAAAACTCTGGTCACGCCGTCGTGAGCTAGCACTCGCCCTGAATTTTCGCCCCCTTTAACATTGGAGCTGACACCATCTTCGGTGATGGCAATAGACAAAGTCGATGTGGATGGAACAGTCTCAGGTACTTCGACTTCGATCTCAATGATCCGCAAGCCATGAGCTTTCTGAGCCTTCACATGCAGGAGCCGGGGAGGGTGCAATTGAGCCCTATGCAACAGGTTTACTGCTTCGCCCTTGTCGCTTCCCACACACTGTCCCACGCCCGCGATGACTAGCTGGGGCGTGTAAATGCTTTTGAGCGCCAAACGACGACAGTAGTCTGTCTGCCTGCTCGTAAAGACTTTTGCAGAATTGGGATCTTTCCAACCGAGATAATTCCAGTAGTCCACATGTTCGGACAATAATGCCACATGCGTGGGGTTTTCTCGGGCGATTTCCGAGAGGAGCTTGTCCGCCCTTGGGCAGCTGGAGCAGCCCTCTGAGGTGAAGAGCTCCAGGATTACCGGTGCAGTTATACTGTCATTATTGGCTGACGATGCCATTGCTGATGGTGGCATTGTCCATGGCGTCATCGCCGCCCAAAGGTATGACACTAAAAGCGATATCACGGGCTTTTTCATATTTGTCACCAGCTTAATTAGTTCAATCTCGGTTTTTAAAATCAATCTCGGCTGCTCAATTACGTTTTAACCGAGGTCTAATATCGTGAATGGGTCTGTTTTATTCCCGGCTCAAGATTAAATTTATTAGAGTTATTCAGCCTGTATGTTCTAGTCTTTTCGTTTCCTGTCTATTCCGAGAATAGTTTCTGCCAGACTCCTACCGGGCGGGTCTTCGATGATAAAAGCATAGTTGCCCTGCGCGTTGATGGCCACCGGCTTGCCCTCAGAATTACAGAATGTCGTGACCTCGATCGGGAGGGGATTTGATGATGCGAGGGCGGATAGTTTGGAGGCTGCCTCAATCCCCTCCCAAAGCGGAGCGTTGCAATCGACGAGGTATAACTTGAGATTCTTCAAGGAAGCGGCACCATCTCTGGTAGCGCTCAATTCGTCAACAAGAAACATTTGATCCCGGTCTCTCTTCGTTTGCTGAACGTTGGACTGTGCCGGTTCGAACTTTCCGCTAACGAGCATCATACTGGTGCTGTTCCCCGAGCGGATGATCGGCAGTGCCCTTTCTATAGCTTCGATTCTATTCTTGCGAATGCGCCTGAGCGTTCCTCCAAGAATGCGTGAAACGATGAACCCAGAAAAACCAGCCAATAGTGACAATCCGTGGAATAAAAAATCTTGGGCTGAATGGAGTCCAGAGTGGTGCACTGATAAAAAAATAGCAATGGACATGACAATGGCGGCCAGGATCAAGCCCTGCACATCCATCATGCGCCATACCCGATCGCGTTTCGCCGAAAGCTTTTTGGCGTCCTCCAAAAACTGAGTGAGCACCTCCCAATCAGGGGCTGCCAATTCAGCCGACGCAGAGCTCTTGGCGGTCCTGACTTCTTCTGGCTCTTGCTCGGTAAATTTGGCGGAAGCGGTCTTCGAACCTGGTTCGAACTCACCTTTTGAAAATGCTGCCTGTACTTTTCTCAGATCATCTTGCAGATCGCCAATGTTCTGGTAACGTTTACTTTGATCCTTGGCTAGAGCTTTGAACAGGACGTCTTGCAATCCTTTCGGCCAATTAATGTCGGGTCGCACGCGATCCAGGCGCTCCGGCATCTCGGATATCTGCTTGTTCATGGTTTCAAATGCGGTGCGGGCAGACAGAGGTGGCTTGCCGGTAAGGGCCTCGTACATGACGCAGCCCAGCGAATAACAATCCGAACGGGCATCTACGTCCTGATCTAAGCATTGTTCAGGACTCATATAGAGAAGGCTGCCCAAAGTCTCGCCCGTTTGAGTCAATTTGAAAAGCGTATCGCCTTGTGCAGGCAGCATTTTTGCAATTCCGAAGTCGAGCACTTTGACGAAGTCCTTTCCATCCTGTCCTTTTGTGAGCATTATGTTGCCTGGCTTTAAATCGCGATGCACGATGCCCTTCTCGTGCGCCGTCGCCAGCGCCGCGCAGACCTGGCTGAGGATCGACAGTGCTCTGGGAATCGGCAACCAGCCCTCTTCTTGTATCGTTTGATAGAGACTCTTGCCATCAATATAATCCATCACCAGATATGGTGCGCTACCTTTTTTCCGTTTATATGAATGCACGGAAACGATGTTTGGGTGTTGCAATAATGCGCTCGTGTTTGCTTCTTGTTCAAACCGTTTCTTTATTGAAGAGTCGGCGGCAAGATAGCCGTGCAGCATCTTGATCGCTACAGCTCGCTTAGATTTTTGATCCTGCGCTTTATAGACGGAGCTGGTAGCTCCCTTGCCGATCAGTGATTCTATGGAGTATTGCTCGTCTAGAGTTGTGCCAATCAACGGATCAACTTCATAGGCACCGGACTCCTCACTCTCAACAGGGTCGGCCTCGACTGCGCTCAAAACCGAAGCCGGCTCGTCTGAGCCAACTTTGAGCGTCAGCGGATTCTCTTCCTTTACTTTGATTTTGTCCGGTTCGTTATTGTGCTCTGTCATAAAAGGAGGTGCCCAAACCCAACAATCGAATATAGTTTATGGCTGCTGAATGGATGCAATCTTGTAACTTGAGATGCATCTCGAGACTGCTATTATGCATGGCATGAACTCATTAAGTATGACACGCTCAATATAAACCGGTACAGCGGATATATACAAAAAGAGAGCCAGGGCAGCAAAGAAATGGAGTAACAAAGATGGCATTCAATCTCTACCAAACTGATGGCGCTAATTCTTCATTCGAGTTCATTGCATACGCACCACCCGAGATTGAATCAATTGCCGGGCCGCCGATCGTCGTTTTTCTCCACGGCGCCGGAGAGCGAGGCAGCCATCCGGCTACGGCTTTGCAAAACGGCATTGACGCTGTTTTCGAGAAGCTGAACCTTCCTGCTGTAGTCGTTTTTCCACCCTGCGCCGCTGATCACCGAGCATTTTATGGTGCAATGGAGCAGCGCGTCTTAAGCTCAATTGATATCGTACAGAAGAAGTTTAATGCTGATTCGCGCCGCATATATCTGGTCGGTTACTCGATGGGCGCCACGAGCAGCATGTATCTGGCGGCACGTCATCGAGAAAAGTTTGCCGGTATCGTCAGTGTCGCCCTTGGTATCACATGGCCGGGGGGCGCTGAGTGGCCGCAAAACTTTCCCGACGACGAAGAGGCACGGAGATTGTTTGCTGCAATGTTTGTTTCAGATGGCAGAGCGCAGTTTATCGCGGAGCATGTCAGGGAGGTTCCAATCTGGTTCCTTCATGGAGAGCTGGATGATGGCTGTCCGGTCACTGACTCGCTGCAAGTGGAAATGGAGTTGCGCCGATGGGGCGCTAATCCGAAACTGACTATTTACAGCCAGTGGGGTCATGACTGCCTGGTCCATGCGCTCATGCAGGAAGGGCTCTTCGATTGGCTTCTGTCGCAATATCGGCCGGAGCGGGCCATAATAGATTCATCAGCACCACAAGATACGGCCAGTGTACGCACTACCACCTGATTTGCAGGAACGATTCGATATCCTATCCGAAATTGGATCGGGTGGAGCTGCCACGGTTTGGAGGGCTCGAGATAAGAATCTTGGTCGCCTTCTGGCTATAAAGATTGTCAAACCCAATAAGTTGAGCTCACCTGCCGATCTGGCTCGATTGCAGCGCGAAGCAAAGACGATCTGCCGTTTACACCATCCCAACATCATCAAAGTCTATGACTTCATGCTCACTCGCGATCAGCAACCGGTCATGGTTATGGAGTATGTCGAGGGCAGATCGCTCGAGCGGCTCGTCATCGAAGACGGCCCAATGAGCCAGGAGGCGGTCTTGCGCATCTTTATCCACCTTTGTGATGCCATGGTTTATACGCACAAAGAGGGCATCTTCCACCGCGATCTCAATGGCAGGAACATCATGATAGCGGGTGACTATGAGGCGGCGCCAGACACCAAGCAAGAACTGCTCGTGAAGATTCTGGATTTCGGAATCGCAAAAGTCGAACATCTGGATGACAAAACACTGAGCAGAACGGGACGATTCATCGGTACTTCCCTTGTCGCCAGCCCTGAGCAGGCAAGAGGGCAGACAATCGATGCAAGAAGTGATGTTTACTCGCTTGGCTGCATGATGTATTTGGCACTTACCGGCAAATATCCCTTTCAGGGAGCCCATCTTTTGGAGACGCTGCAAAAGCAAGTCTACAGTGAAGCACCGAGTTTAGCTGAGGGCAATCCAGAGCGACGGTTTTCGAACGATCTCGAATCCGTCATAGCAACAGCACTTGCTAAGGCTCCGTCGGAAAGATTCCAAAATATGGAGCAATTCAAAGATGCACTCGAGTGTATCTTGCAGAATCCTCAAAGGATCGAAGCTGATGCGGCCGAAAACGATAATCGCAAAGCGCATCGATTCTCAAGGTCAAAGAATAATAAAATTGCGGCAACCACCATGCTCTGCGCAACGGCATCCTTAGCTGTATTAATGGCCATTATTGCCTGGCAGGTAGTGCAATTGAATAATCCATCGAGAGATACGGATCAAACCACAAGCAGGGTTTCGATCGAAAATAAAAACGGCATGGATTGGCTATTCATCAGCGGATCACTTCAGCCAAGAAGTTGCCTGAAACTGGCTGAAAATCCCAATATTCAGCGGGTCAAGTTGATCAAAGGATGTACGATCGACAAAGACGCACTCAAGAAATTAGCCGAGCACAAGCTAATCATTCTCGACTTGCGTGACAACAAAATCGACGATCAGTGTCTGCGAATCGTTTCGAAGTGCACCAGCCTGAGATCGCTTCTTCTCACAGGCTGCACTGGATTTACCGATGATGGACTAAAGAATCTCCTGGCCCTGCAAAATCTGCAAATACTGACGCTGGATGATACTACTATTGGTGACCGGGGCGTAGAGACAATTTGCCGACTGCCGCAATTGAGACTCCTGTATTTGTCAGGCTCAAAGAGCGTGACCGATGCCTGCGTTCCATCCTTAATCAAGTTGAATAAAGTCCTTTCATTGGAAATAGGCCATACCGGCATCAATCATCGTGAAGTCCAGAAATTTTTCATGATGCCGAATCTCCATGCCATAAACATCGCGGGATTGGATGTTGAAGACAACGATCTTCCCAAGAGCATTAGCGGACGATTTTGCACGCTGAACTTTTCAGACAACAAGAGGCTCACCGGTGACATTATCGCGCGCATAATTCCGGGTAATCTCTGGTATCTCGATATCAGGAAGTGCCCCGGGATTCCACACCCGATCGTGGCTCGATTTCAGCAGCGCCATCGATCCATTTATGTTAAGCATAAAGATGAGACAAGCGATGAGCCCGATTCGGAGTATTATCTCGATCCGAATTTGTACGACCAAACCAACTATGATGCCGCTCGCATGAGAGATCTGGTAATCACGCAGGCATTGGCGCAGTTTGGAGAAGGTAGAGCTGACGAGCGCAGGAGCGGTAAGGCTCAGCAACCCATCCTAATCGATCGCTAGATCTAAAAGTTCAACCAGATGAAATAACCGTGCCGATTTACATAAGCGTATCGTTCGTATTCAGGGTGATAGAAGGCGTTATAGAGGTACATGACGTTTACCACTCGAACGTTGGAGGCGCCTGTAAAAGGATCCTGGATGCGCACGTGTCTTGGTTCTAGAACTTCAACCGAGATTGGTCCTGTATAGTCGAAGGGTGGTCCTGCTTGCGCATAGCCTTGCTCACCGGCAATTCTCCATAAGCCGACAGCCGGAATGTAAATCCAGGGTGTCGGCACGTAGTCATTGGCGCAAACAAAACCTTGAGGTTGAGGTCCATAATACGGATGCCAGCCGAATCCGAGCCAATCGAGCCCGACGCGAACCGCATTTCCTAAGGTAAAACCATTTGAGAAGACCCATCCGGATTGCGGCTGGTACCAGTATGGGTATTCGAACGTTGGAAGCGGCGTCACAAAGCAATTCTCGCGATTGATCGTAATTGGCTGATTGTTTATGTATGTCTGGTAGTTGTTGAGATAGGTGCCCAGGTAGTTGTTTCTCAGCTGGTTAAAGTCCGCGGGCATTTGATTGCCTGCCACGGCAAAAAGGTGGGCTTGCAGGTTGCGCGCAACTGCTGCTGCATGTTCGCGGTCGTCAGCACTCCAGCTTGGATCTACGACCGGCAATGAGACGGCTTTCTCGAGCGGCACGTTATGAAAGTTCAAAATCTTCGGTGCCAGAGGACGCATGAATGATCCGGGCCAGCTCGAACGTGGGAAGCGTAAATTTGTGCCGGCGCTGGCAATCGCCGCCTTCTCAGCCTCCTCTCGCTGGCGGATATCATGTTGCTGCTGGGCCAGCGCTGCTGCATGCTGCTGATCCCACTCTTTTTGAAATTCGGCTCGCTGGCGCATGTCGTGCTCTTTGAGCGCTTCAGCCGCCCTTTGTTGATCGCGCTGAGCCTGATCGGCTGCTATTGTTTGCTGTGCTAAGCCCGCTGAATGCTGCTGATCCCACTCTTTTTGAAATTCGGCTCGCTGGCGCATGTCGTGCTCTTTGAGCGCTTCAGCCGCCCTTTGCTGATCGCGCTGAGCCTGATCGGCTGCTATTTTTTGCTGTGTTAAGCCCGCTGAATGCTGCTGATCCCACTCTTTTTGAAATTCGGCTCGCTGGCGCATGTCGTGCTCCTTGAGCGCCTCAGCCGCCTTTTGTTGATCGCGCTGAGCTTGATCGGACTCACGCTGCAGTTCGCGACGCTGAGCCATATCGTGATCCTGCAGGCGTCTGGCGGCCTCTTGCTGTTGGCGCTGGGCGCGCTCTTGCTCTTTGCGTGTCTCTTCTTGCTGCCGGGCGGCTTGCTCCTGTTGTTTGCGTGCGGCATCCTCTTGATTGCGAATCTCTTGCTCTCTTTGCCGCCAGGCATTGTCCTGCTGGTCTCGTGCCTGCGATTGATCGCCACGGCCGGGGTGCTGTCCATGCCATTGCGCGCCGGCAGCCTGCCACCCTGAGCTGCTTAGCATGATTGTTGCTGCTAAGGAAAAAACGATTCTGCTATTCATAATGACACTCCAGCGGCACGTGAGATGGATCGTGGAGTATTCTAACGGAAAAGAGGATTGTTGTTCATGAGCACAGAAAATCTTCTCAATCCTGCACTGCTAATTCGCCTACTGCTAATTCGCCGGAAGATTTCGGCATCCAGATGGTCATAACGACGCCCACAATATAGATTGAAGCGACAGCTGATGCAGCCAGCGCATATGAGCCGCCGAACATGTTGATGAGCGCGCCGCTGGCAAGAACGGCTATGGCGGCGGCAAATCGTCCTATGTTATGGGTGAAACCAAATGCGGTGCCGCGTATTCGCGCTTCGAATAGTTCCGGTATGTAAATCCAGAGCACCACAAAAGGGAAATGGGCAAAAAAGCCGACGCAAAGAATCCAGAATAAAAGTACAGGGCCGAATGTTTTCGTGGTTAGAAACATACCGGTGGCGCAGAGGAATGCGAGTGCGAACGATAGCGACAAACACAATTTGTGCCCGAATCTCCGCACAAGCAATCCTCCGACAATTCCAGAGAGAATCATGCCTGCTTCCTTCATAAACATGGCGTGGCTGCGCTCCGCCACCGCCAGATCACCAGTCAGCTGATTTATCCAGGCGGGTATCCAGGCGATTACCGCCCACCATGTGATGATGGCGATGCTCGAGAGTGCCATCACCGATAGTGTCTTATCTCGATAGTGGTCGTTGAAGAGCTCGCGTATGGTATCGCCGACGGTGGCGAGGCCCTGATGATTTCTTCCGCCTTGAGCGGCCAGCCTGGCTCTCTCCTCTTTCACTCTGGTGAATTCTTTCGGCTCTTTTAGTTTTGCTCTGATATAAACCGTCAAAAATGCGGGCATGATTCCGGCGGCGAAAAGCCAGCGCCAGCCGAGGTTGCCGAGCAGAAGGTTAAGTCCAGCCGTCAACACGTAGCCACAGCCTATCGATGTGGCCATGAAACCGACGGCCTGGGCACGCGATTTCCCTCGCCAGGACTCAGAGAGCAACACCGCACCGATACCAATCTCACCGCCGATGCCAGCCCCGACGAGAAAGCGGCAAATGCCCAGCTCCCACCAGTTGTGGGCCAATCCGCACAGTCCCGTGCAAATCGCGTACAGAAAAATGGTAAATGTCAAAGTGCGGGCCCGTCCGAAATGATCGGCCGCGATTCCGAACAGCATTGCTCCAAATGCCCAGCCCAGCATGAAGAGTGCGATGATGTAAGACCCATGCAGACCGACGGTAGCATGCGAACTCGTGTGAAGAAGATCCGAAAGTGCCGGATACAGAACAATGGCAAATACTGAAGAGTCCATGCCATCGAATACGCCACCAAGCCAGGTGGCAAGCAGAGCATGCCAGGGTGACGGCTCACCGTCAGTAGTGGCATTCCCGGCGGCGCCTCCGGGGCGGCTTTCGTCCGGGCTCTCATTCTTGTCGTGAGGCGAAGATTCGCTTTTCATTCGCTCGTCGCTCACTGAAGTTCGGCTCGTAGTAGTACTCTTCGTTTGAATGCGCATGACCTTACTCTTCCGGCACGCTCCTGGCTCAACTCTCGCCTCTGCTTATGGTTGCATCTGTTGCAGTTGTTGAATAGGCACCCCGGCTCGCTTGGCTTCGCGCTCGATGATCAGCTTGTCATAAATAAACGCGGATGGTTTGACGGGCATGCCCATGCGGAACGGGAAACCAAAGAGTACGACAAGGCAGAGGTTCAATGCAAGCGTCAAAGTCACCAGGCCTGTCATGATCACCTGGGTCCGCAAATCTTCCAGTCCAAAAAAGTAAGTGAACACAACAATAATGATGGCGCCCAGGATGAGCACCCCCACGAGTGGATGCGACGTACCGATGCCTGCGGTTATCATTCGTAGCCTGCGGTTCGAGGCAACATTTTGAAGGTCGTTTAAAATCATCTCAAACAATGTCTGCTGATTCTGAGTCTTGGGTTCGATATGGATGACCTCGAGCCATAAGTCCCTTATGGCGGTCACCGCCTTTTCACTTGCCTCACCATGATGCATCGTTTGCCATTCATCATCCAGGACCGCATTTATGTACTCCAGGCAATGCAGGCGAATATTGCGTTTTTGCATGTCCGGCAGGTTTTCGGCAAGAAAGAAAATGTTGGCGATGTTATTTCCCTCCTCCTCGACGATAACCCTGGCTCGGTCGTATTTATTCATCGAATCGACCACCATGAAACCCAAAAGCACCGCATAGAGCGTACCGATCACAGAGAGGAGGTAGCCAGCCACCTCGTGGTACGAACGCAATTTGGAGAGATCAACGCGCTTTCTCACTTGATAAATTCCGACCATTGAAAGAATAGTCGAAGTGATGACTGCGATTGCCGAAATGAGAATCAATTGCGGTTCCATGATCAGTTCCTGTGGCTAGCGCCTTGACTGGTGAAAAACAGAAGACATTCTCGCATGATCGAAGATGAACATGAACATGAACATATGAGATCTCTGTTTGGTTGCTAGATTATCGGGGCAAGGTTAGAAGGCCACCTGTTAGTACGCTCTTCGCCGACATTTGCTTATGCACAAACCAATTCGCAGCTATCCGGGCAGCTCATACTGGATCTTGGTAGTTTTCGTTCCAGCCGTAATGGTCCTGGCCGCACAACCGGCATCAGCCTCGGATGAAACGCTGGCCAAACAATTGACCGCCGCCAAGTTGTTGCCAAAGGGTACGAGCCACAAGTTTTTACGAAACGGAGCCCAACTGATCGTCGAGCTCTCTCACTACCCAGCCGCCGATGAGCGAACCCAAAAGATCGACTCCCTATTGATCGCCCGCACGATTATGCACGCCGAACCTGCCAGCGCGGACAGTGTAATAACGCGCTTCCTCAAGGACAATGAGGCCGGTTCATATACCGACGTCATGATTAGCAACCGGCAGGTTGTCGGCGCCGATGCTGGTATCATGGGCAGTGCCGAGCTCTTATCCGAGGTGGAGGCGATCCCGATTGCAGCGAGCGACAGCCCCGAAGTTCGCTATGCCAAATACTGCGCAGCCGCCGGACGTGCTCAAGACCATAAAGATTGTCGCGAGGCCGAGCACATGTACGCGCAAGCTTTCAAGGAATCTCCGGAGGCGGCGCGCAAGGACTCGAAGTATTTTGAAGGCATGGTGAAGCTGGCCAAATCGTACGCCGATCGTTTCGATACCGAATACGAGGAGCATATCTACAAGTGCCTGCTCGATGCGCTCCCTACTGCGCCTGCATTCGATTCACTTGTGGCAATGCGCCACATGTACGCGCATTTTGCCGGCAAGGAGAATTGGACCGCGGCCGAGGCCGTGGCAAAACAGTTGGTCGATCTCGAGAAAGCATCCGGCGCTCCTCAATCGGCTCAACTGGCGTCCGACTTGCAATTGCTGGGTGCGAGCCGCCGCAAGCAGGGCAATCTCAAAGACGCCAGGTCTGATTATGAGGAAGCGCTAGGTATCAAAACCAAGATATTCGGCGCCGATAATGCTGCCCTGGCCGATGCGCTGGAGGGACTCGGCGACTGTTACGCCGATGAGAAGGAGAGCGGCAAAGCTTACGAGTATTACAACAAATCAAAGATACTCTACGATCAAGCCGTCGCCGCGCGGAATTCCAAGGATCGCATTTCATACGATACTTATCGCACCATCATGGTTCGGCTCAAAGAGAAGATGGGCAAGAAGGTCGGCCCTTAGCCGGCTTGGTTAAACGCTGACCAGCGCTCCCACTTTCTTGAAGACGAGCTTGTCGTCGTCGGCGTCGACCTCGATGATGTCGCCGTCGGCAAATTGCCCCTCAAGCAGCTTCAAGGAGAGCGGATTTTCGATGTCCTTCTGGATCAAGCGGCGCAGTGGTCGCGCACCATATACAGGGTCATATCCGGTCTGGGCAAGCCAATCCTTCGCCTCTTCCGTTAGTGTCAGCCGCATTTTGCGGTCCTCCAGCCGCCGGTTGAGGAACATGATTTGAATGTCGACGATGTGCTTGAGCTGCGCAGCCGTGAGCGCGTGGAAGACGACCGTTTCATCAATCCTGTTCAAAAACTCGGGGCGGAAGTGTTGACGCAATGCGCTGAGCACCTGCTCCTTCATCTCCTCGTAGCAAGAATCGCCTTCGACGGCGGACTTCAATTGATACTCGAGAATGTGCTGGCTGCCGATGTTCGAGGTCATAATAATGACCGTATTCTTGAAGTCGACCGTGCGCCCTTTCGAGTCCGTCAAATGACCCTCGTCCAGGACTTGCAGCAAGACGTTGAAAACATCAGGGTGAGCTTTCTCTACCTCATCGAAGAGAACGCATGAGTATGCTTTCCTCCGCACTGCCTCGGTAAGCTGCCCGCCTTCATCGAAGCCGATATAACCAGGCGGTGCGCCGATCAGTCGGGCGACCGTGTGTTTCTCCTGATACTCGGACATATCGATGCGCACAATTGCCGATTCGTCATCGAAAAGAAACTCAGCCAGTGCTTTGGCGAGCTCCGTTTTGCCGACGCCTGTCGGACCGAGGAAAAGGAACGAGCCGATTGGGCGTTTGGGATCCTTTAATCCAGCCCGGGCGCGCCGCACCGCATTTGCCACCACTTGTATGGCCTCTTCCTGGCCGATGACTCGCAAGTGGAGATGCTCTTCCAGGCGCAGCAGTTTCTGCACCTCACCTTCCAACAGCTTCGTGACCGGGATGCCGGTCCACTTCGCCACAATCTCGGCGATGTCTTCCTCGTCTATTTCTTCTTTCAAAAGACGCTGGCCGGTTTTGCTGACTGTTTTCGCTTCCTCCGCCTTCAGATCTTTCTCCAGCTCGATCAGCTTGCCGAATTTCAATTCCGCCGCCCGTTGCAAATCAGTAGCGCGTTCGGCTTGCTCGATGAGAACCTTTGTATGCTCTATCTCGGCCTTGATCTTTTGAATTTTGTTGACGCCTTCCTTTTCCGACAGCCACTGAGCGCGCAAATGGTCGGCTTGCTCCTTGATTTCGGCAAGGTCCTTTTCCAGTTTCTCCAGGCGCTCTTTCGAGGCCGTGTCGGTCTCTTTTCGCAGCGCTTCCCTCTCGATCTCGAGCTGAATTCGGCGGCGCTCCAGTTCGTCCAATTCGCTGGGCATTGAATCGATTTCGATGCGCATGCGCGCTGCTGCCTCGTCAACCAGATCGATTGCCTTGTCGGGCAGGAAGCGATCGGTGATGTAACGATCGGCAAGCACGGCCGCGCTCACGAGCGCCGAGTCCTTGATGCGAACACCATGGTGCACTTCATATCGCTCCTTCAAACCGCGAAGAATCGATATCGTCTCCTCGACCTTGGGCTCGTCGACAAATACTGTTTGGAAGCGCCGTTCGAGCGCCGGATCTTTTTCGATGTGCTTGCGATATTCATCAAGGGTGGTGGCACCGATACAATGCAGTTCGCCGCGTGCCAGAGGCGGCTTGAGCAAATTGCCGGCATCCATGCCGCCCTCGCCGGTTGAGCCGGCTCCCACAACCGTGTGGATTTCGTCGATGAATAGAATGATTTGACCTTGAGAGCTGAGCACTTCTTTTAGAACTGCTTTCAATCTCTCCTCGAATTCGCCGCGATATTTTGCCCCCGCGATTAAGGAACCCATGTCGAGCGCAATCAGTTTTTTCTTCTTCAATCCCTCCGGCACATCACCTTTGGTTATGCGGATGGCGAGACCTTCAACAATGGCGGTCTTACCGACACCGGGCTCACCGACCAGGCAGGGATTGTTTTTAGTGCGTCGAGAGAGAACCTGCATGACCCGCCGGATCTCATCATCTCTGCCGATCACCGGATCGAGCTTGCCTTTAGCAGCCGCTTCGGTCAAATCGCGACCATAGCGTTGCAGTGCCTGATATGTGGCTTCCGGATCCTGGCTGGTCACCTGCTGATCGCCTCGTATCTCGCTCAGGCTCTCGAGTATCCTCTCATTGGTGATGCCATGCTGCTTCAAAATCGTTCCAGCCTGACCCTTCCCCGGGTCGCACAAAGCGATGAGCAGGTGCTCGAGACTGATGTACTGATCCTTCATCTTCTCGGCTTCACGAGCGGCTGCCTCGAGGAGCTGCATGAGCTTGGAGGAGACGTGCAATTCATCCTTGGCTATGTTGACCGCCGAGCCCTTCGGTTGACTGGCCAGATACTTCTCGAGGTCCTCGGCTATGGCATCGGGTTTGCCGTCCAGCTTCTCGAGAATCGTGCGGGTCAGACCGTCCTTTTGCTCAATCATCGAGAGCAAGAGGTGTTCGGGTGAGACCTGGCTGTGGCCAAACCGGGTCAAAATGTTCTTGGTATCTGTAATCGCTTCTTGTGCTTTGTTTGTGAATTTGTCTAGGTTCATGAGAAACTCCAATGAGCGCACAGCCGGAGGGGGTTTGCAGCCTTATAAATCAAGCGGTCTCAGGCGGTCCTAAAGGTAATTATGGGGGAGTCGAAAGGCGGGTTCTTAATATGTCTACAATTTCTTTATAAGTGGGCACTAAGACTACACAGCGCTTTTCAGATCATGCCAGACTGAGATAGTATTGGTAGCCGTTTCGCGCGCGGCGAACAGCGTAAAAGGGCACATGCAGGAATTCGAGGAAGACTATTACGACATACTTGGGGTTGAGGAGACCGCTACGCCTCAAGAGATTAAGAAGGCGTATCTCAAGCTCGCCAAGCAACTGCATCCCGACCGCTATCCCAACGATCCGGAGCGTCGAGCCGTGGCGCAGAGCGAGTTCGCCCGCGTCACTCGGGCGCACGATGTAGTAAGCGACGAGGAGCGGCGCGCCGAGTATGACGCGGTCAGGATTCTGAAGCGCAAGAAAGAGCAAGAGTCCATGGAGGCTACTCTACGCCAGCAGACGCTGGTCGACAGCGATACCAATGTAATGGATTCGCTTGCCGCCATGAAAGCCATCCGAACAAGCACAAACCTCGATCAAGTCAGCACGGACGAAACCATCAACGTCAAATGGGCGAACAAGCATCTGGCCAGAGCCGAAGATCTGCTGCGCCGAAAGCGTTATCAAGAAGCGGAAACGGCAATGAAGGAAGCGGTGCGTTTGTGCCCGAAGGAACCCAAGTATCACAACAAACTGGCCGAGATATATCTGGCGCGCGGCTGGAACACGCTGGCCATGACCGAGGTGCAAACGGCTCTGCGAGCCGATCCACGCGATGGCGAGGCCCGGGCGCTCGAGATGAAAGTAAAGGCGGCAATCAAGGATGTGGAGTCTAAGCGCGGCTCGGGCAAGAAGAGCTTGCTGCAGCAATTGAAAGATATTCTAAGCAAGAAACTTTAGTGGAACCGCGGTCGTCAGCTTTTTCGTCGGAAGTGGAAAAGATGCCAATTTTTCTATTGCAAACAAAGCCTCGGAGTTCGCCGCTTCGTTTCAGCGCCACTGTCATGGTGGCGGCCAGCTTGATATCGGCTTCGATCATGCCGGTTGCCCTGGCTGCTGAGAAGAGCTCGAAGGCTGATGAGAAGACCTCGACCGCCTCCGTCTCTTCTGATTCGCGTGGTGGAGGCGACAATCGCTTCATCATGCCGCATCTGCAGAAAGATGTTCCTCTGCTTCGAGGCGAGATATCTACATATAAAGGGCGGTCGCCGATCATTCCCGGCACCAAGCAAGAGATCCCCAAGAATACGAAGATAGATCTGGTCGTCCCTGATGGCATCACGATCAATTCAGAGCTGAGCCAGAAGGGCGATGAGGTGATGGTGCGCATTGCAGAGGACATCACCAGTGGTGGCAAGGTGATCGTTCCCGGGGGCTGGTACATGCGCGGCCTGGTTACCGATGCCCAATCGCAGAAACGGCTGGGGCGCGATGGATACGTCGAGGTTCAAATCGACAAGCTCGTCAGCCCGGATGGCGATTATGAGATTCCATTCGAGGCAAAATTTTCGACTAAAGACAAAAAACTGCAGTCGGTAGCGAAGATTGTCGGCACCGACGCAAAATACGTCGGGGTCGGAGGCGCAGCCGGAGCCTTGTTTTCCTTGCAGGTTACCGGTGTACCGGGGGCAATCGCCACGCACGGATACTCAGTCGCTGGTGGCGCCGCCATTGGTGGCACTATCGGACTCATAGGAGCGCTGAAGCGCAAAGGCGCTATTCGCTCCCTCTACTCCGGTGATTCACTGAAGCTCGTAACCGACGGCCCGGTTACATTACCGGCGTTCGATCAGGAGCTGCTGCCGTCCAAGCAGCCTGTGCCGCATCTGGAAGGTCTCGATCTTACCGTGAAGAATTTCCGTTTTGCAAAAACAGATTGGGGCGACAAGGATGCGCGAATATTGGCACTCCATCTCGATGTTGAGAACAAGACAGAGCGGAAGTTTCACTTCCACGATCTGGAGGTTATATCCGATCGTGGTACAAAGTATAGCGAAACGCCGTTCAACAGCTTTGCATATAAGAATAAGGATGTGGCTCCCGGGGAGTCTGGAAGCGGTGTCGTGACGTTCCTGGTCGGTTCGCCCAAACGTAAGTACTACCTCATATTCATTAGCCGGCGCACAGGAAAGGAGCTTACGCGGGTCGCAATAAATTAAGTTTGTGCGGTTAACCCCACTTAAGTCTGGCGCAAAAAACTAAACCGCGTTAATATAATCAGGTCAATAGATCAACTTTGACTAATGATTTTGATCATATATCAATAGATCTGTTTGACGATGATCGCGACCAACTGGCGGATAGTTAATTGCCACTCTCTAGTTCGGACCTGGTAGCGGAGCACCAGCTGAACGCCCCGGAGAGGTTTTTCTAAGAAGGCAAGCAACCGTTTTTTAAGCGGCAAACGGCAGAAGGGGGGGAGACATAATAATGAAGGCCCATTTGACCCAAATGTGGCAGTCGATTCATGGACAATCGCGCCACAGGCAAGCAGAGAGCCAGGTAAGGAAACTGCAAGGCCACAATATTCAGCTCGAACGACTCTTGAAGGAGAAAGAACGAGAAATCGATCGACTGCGACATCAACTGGCCAATTGCGAAGCCAGATTGCAGGAGCTGATGGGAACGGACGTTCTCACGACATTACCGAACCGGCATATATTCAAAGAGCACCTGACGCATTCGCTCAAGCGCGCTCTTCGCCTGGGCTATTCGCTTTCCTTGATGATCGTCGACATAGATCATCTAAGAGATATAAATTTGAAGCATGGTCATGAGGTAGGAGATCAAGTTCTGGTTGAAGTCGGAAAGATCCTGCGCAGCTCGGTGCGCGAGATCGATATGCCGGCTCGCTGGGGTGGTGAAGAGCTTGTCGCCGTGCTGCATGAAACGGACGCTGAGGGCGCCTCTGTTGTTGCTGAGCGCGTTCGCAGGCGAGTTTCCATGCTCGAGATCAAGGACCCGAAAACCGGAGAGCTCATCAAAGTAACGGCGACCCTGGCTGTGGCCAACTATCCTTTGCATGGCAGCAAGCCGCAAGAATTGCTTGAATGTGCCTGTGAAGCTCTGATGATGGCCAAAGAGAAGGGTTGCAACAAAGTTCTGGTAGCCGAGAGATAGAGCCGGTTCCGAGCTATTTCTTCCGTGCTATTTCACCTGATCTGGTGCGATATCGTACAGCGCTCGCAGAGTCATGCGGTCACTTTCACTGATACCGTATTTGGGGAGGTTTGCGCCACCGCCCGCGGTGTAGATCCAGAGCAGCTTGAAATTCATGATGTCATCCGGGTTTGGGCTGTGTCCTTCCAAACCCCAGCAATGACCCAACTCGTGCGTGGCGTTCAGCACAATCAGGTCTGATACCAGATTTGGAGGCATATTACCCCTGGTGGCAAGCTGCAGTATGACCTTGCCCTTGTCGCCGAGATTCAGGTCGGCGGTGTAGCCGTTCATGTTGGGTATTTCAAACTTCGGGCACCAGAAAACCAGGATGTCGGCAGTGGTTGGATCGGACACGACCTGGTAACTCAAGATGCCCTCGGCATTCGCCCAATCCCACTTATGAAGCGCGCGCATGACGCACTGATAGTATCCGCTCTGGTAGTTGGGATCCTTAGGCAGCCGGGCAAAAAATGCGCTCTGACTCAGCAACGGCATCAATGTTGGAATGTGCAATCTGCCTATGGTTTTGCCGGCGTATTGCGGCGGAAGCATGGAGCCCTGACTGATGTATATCTTTATTGGCATCTGACTTTTGACGAAACGCAGAACCATGCCGTTTGGATTGAGCACCGGATAAGGTTTGCAATCAGGGGCATATCGGAGCAAAGCATCCATTGCTTGCTTGCCGGGACCCTCATGGATTTGATGGGTAATGATTATTCTCGAAAGTGCTCGCTTAAACAAAACGCTGTCTCCGTTTTGCAGAGCGGCAAGCGCCAGATAATACTGGACCGGCGCGCTGCGCGAATTCAGTCTGGCAGCCGCGGTTAGATGTTTCAGTGCCTCGGGATAATTCTTCTTGTCAAAGGCTTTCTTGCCCTTCTCGAATTCGGGGGCTGCTGCAGATGCGTCTTGATTGTCCTGTGCTTTGACATGCTTCAGAGGCAGGCACCAGGTCGTAATAAGCACCAAGACGCTCAGGAAGAGCGCAGCCAGTCGGACGATTGCTCTTTTTCGCATCGCCGGCTCGAGAACAGGAAGAGGGGTCCGATCGTACATGCTGCGCAATTTATCATCTTGATTCAAAATGAGCAATTTTCGTAGGACTACGAAGCCATGACTGATGGACGGAAAGCCGCATAAATACTGCATCGTAGCGGTTCTGCTGCGCTTTTGACAAACAGTCATGTCACGATGCCGTCACATTCGGTTTCTAATGTCAAAAACAATACTCACTATGTTTCTAAATAATCATGGCGTTACATCCACCGATAGAAAACGTTCCAAATCGCGACAATGCCGACAATCGTTCAGGCATTGCTAATGGGCTTCAGGATGAATTGAACGGCATGTCCTACCCGAGTTTGTCGACAGCTTATCGGCAAGCGCTATCAAACACCCAGACGCCAGGAAAAGTCGACGGAGCTAATCGCGATCAGATCGGTGCCGGGGCGGCGGGCAAGGATGGTGAGCCGGGCAAGACGACTGAGCCGGGCAAGACGATCGAGCCGGGCAAGACGGCCGGTCAATGTGCTGAGTCGCCGGACTACAAGGCAATTATCGACACGGCTGCGGCGATGATGTTCGATCCTTCACCTCTTGGTGATGTGGCAAAGCTCGAACACAAGCACGATTGTGAGATTGTCAGTCAGGATGATGCCCTTAAGTACGCCAAGCAGGAGCTGGACTCGCTCGGCGATCCTTATACTAAGGTGCTGCTTCCTGATGAGGTTAGCGCACTCAAGCAAAAAATGGATGGGCACTTTGGCGGTGTAGGCGTTTTGGTTCAACTTCGCCCGGATCCTGCTTCCAAGGATGATAAGGGAGGCGGCATCGAGAAGCTCGTCGGTCCGATCACGGTAAACAATGTCTTCCCTGGTTCGCCAGCCGACAAAGCTGGTTTGCAGAGTGGAGATGTAATCACTCACATCAACGGCCGCGATTTAAAGGACGTCAAACAGATTGAAGCGCTGGAGTCCATGAAAGGTTCCATCGGCAGCAATGTCGATCTCACCATTAAAAGAGGCGATGAGTCCTTTGATAGGACTTTGACGCGGGGACAAATACAAGTTCCGGAAATGGAGGACAAGGATCTCGGCGATGGCATCGCATACATAAGGCTTTATGACTTCGATCAACTTGAGGAGCCAAAGCAAATGCGGGAAGCGCTGGAGCGTCATAAGGACGCCAAGGCGTTTGTCATCGATTTGCGCAATAATCCGGGCGGTTTGCTCGACAATGCCCTGAGCCTGTCTTCGATGTTCGTAGATAGCGGTACGCTTATCTCGGTCAAAGGACGAAACCCCTACAGCAGTCCGGCGCAGCCGATATTTGATGAACAAAAGGTCCGCCTCCTGCCTATCGTACCCCTTGAGCTCGACACCGCCTATAGCGGCAATTCCTGGATTCCATCAGCTCTTCGGCTCAGGCTCCGTGAATCAAACCTGCTCGGCAATCGCCCTGTGGCGATTCTCACTAACGGCGGCACGGCTTCGGCATCCGAGATTTTTACGGCTGCTGTAAAGGCGGACAACCCAAACTCGACGGTGATTGGAACAGATTCATTCGGCAAAGGTGTTGTTCAAACGCTCAATTTTGAGATGCCCGGCGGTTCCGCCCTCAAAGCGACCACCCAACGCTATTATGGACCAAACGGCGACTGGTTCGGAGACGGCTATAAAGACAGGCACGGCATCCACCCGGACATTGTCGTTGAAAATCCGCAGGGCACGGAATTTGGCTCTGCTTCAGATCAGCAGCTCAATACCGCAAGAGATCATCTAAGGGCGAAACTGAAAGAAAGCCGGATTGCTTAAAACTGCTTTTAGGGGGTTGCGCGTCGACCGAGTCTTGTGTTAGACTAAGTCTAAGAACAGACAGGTTCAACGGAGTCAACGAAAATGCATGTATCCGCCGAGGAGCTGTTAAACGAAAAGGGTGTTAAGCCCACTCCTCAACGCATGGTTATTACCGAATATCTGCTTTCGACTGATTGTCATCCGACGGCGGAAGAGGTATTAGCGGCGGTGGCGGACAAGCTTCCGGTTAGTCTCTCGAGAGCCACTGTTTATAACACTCTCAATGCTCTTGTTGAGGCAGGAGTTATTCGAGAAGTTTTTACGGAGCCCGGCCGCACCAGATATGATGCCAACACGTCCGAGCACCATCACTTCGTCGATGTGAACACCGGTAGGATTTTCGACATTCCGAAGGAAAACATCCCGCACATCGCCGATCAGCTTGGCGAGCAGTTCAAGGTCCACAGCTACACCGTGACATTTTTTGGCGAAATGAAGAGCGAGAAAAAGCGAGCCAAAGAGTAGGTAAGTGGCGGCTGCAAGCCGAAAATTTTTTGTGGTTTAGTTAGACAAGGTCTAGAAGTAGACTTTGTAGAAAGGAGCGCGGTTATGACAAGCAAAATTCCAGGAACAAAAACAGAACAGAATCTACACTCAGCCTTTGCCGGCGAGTCGATGGCCAATCGCAAGTACCTTTACTTCGCGAAGATAGCTCGTAAGCTCGGTCATGAAGAAGTGGCGGCGCTGTTTGAAGAAACGGCGCACCAGGAAACCGGACATGCCTTTGCTCATCTGGAGCTCATGTATCCACCTGATGGCATGACGGTCGAGAAGCTGCTCGAGCTCGCCATTGAAGGAGAGCTGTACGAGACAAATCAAATGTATCCTGAATTTGAGAAAACGGCACGCGAGGAAGGTCGACTTGATGCAGTTTCTGAATTCCAGGAACAGGCTCAGGAATCGGCTGTTCATGCCGAAACCTTTCTTCAGGCCGCCAAACGTTTTAAAGCTCTTGGTTTAGTCGAGAGATTCCATGCCGGAAGATATCAAAAAGCTCTCGATAAGATTCAGAATCCTGTTGAATTGGATGAAACTGCCTGACACTACGTAGTCCTACGTTAAACCGCGTTGACACTGTTGTCATACGGGAATACGATGTATCTACCGGAAATGTGGAATAGCTGACGACGCGAGGTCTTTCGGTTGAAACGCCTGGCACCCCTCCTTCTCCTGATCCTGACGCTCACCTGCAATTGCTTGCCGGCGACGGCAGCTGATGCGACTTGGGAGGATATGTACAACGCTCAAGTTTTGGCTCAGCCGTCATCGACTGGCGCGCAACAACCAGCAGAGCAAACACAAGGGCAAAGTCAGCTTGCCGCTCGAAACCAGCTGCAAGGCGGCATAAGTCAGGCTCAACTGATGCAAAACGGTTCCGCTCAAAGTCCGATGGCATCACAATTTGCGCAGGATTCGACCCTGTCGAACACAGCCACCTCCGGCGTCGACATTCTGGACGAGTCGATGCGCTACCAGTCCGGCAACATGGCCAATGCAAATAATCTCTACGCACAGAGAATGGCCGCACGCAACATGGCCATGAATGGCAATATGAACGCGTCCATGAATCGCAATGCGATGATGATGAACGGCAATATGGCGATGAACAATTCATTCAGCGGGAATGGAGCCGTGGGCATGTCGAACAATGGCAACATGGCTTGTGGTTCATGTGGAAACGGCATGGCATGCGGAACAAACATGGGTTGCGCGTCGAACATGGGCTGTGGCGGCAACATGGGTTGCGGCGGCAATGGCTGCAATGTCGGCACTGCATACGGTGGCAACATGATGTGCGGCAACAGCAATATGATGTGTGGAAACGCCATGGGCAATGGTATGGGCATGGGCAACGGCATGGGCATGGGCATGGGTAACGCCATGGGCATGAGCAACAACAGCGGCAATGTTTTGGGATTAAACCAGCAACAAATTGGCGCTATAGGTGCAGCAACGATGCTCGGCGTCTTTATGCAAAGCGGCGGACTGGGTGGGATGCTCCGTTCAATGAACTGGGATCCGCACTTCCACACGCGCGGAATGTCGATCGGCGGCTATTAGGGATTAGGCCTATCAGAATGAACCAGATCAGATAGCCATATGGCTATCTGAGATTTGCGACACGTTACCGACACTTTGCCGGACTATTCTGGGCTTACTCGCAAGGGCGCCCCGCCGTTTCTACCTTACTAAATAAAGGAGACCTGACTATGTCATCCAATGGTCTCGAATATGCTGATAGCTCAAGAAGCGCTGCTTCGAAAATTTCCGACAATCTGAGTCGCGCATCCGCCAGCACGTACACTAGCGATGGAGTGCAAGCCCATCAGCAGATGCGCAATTCCATCTCCGACACCGCGCAAGCACACTTGCCTGGATTGGAGCTATACGAACACACTACGGGCAAATACGGAGAAGATCTGCAGACCTGGAAGTATAAGTCCGCCGACGGTACGGAAACGTCTGCCACTGCCGACGCCACCACAGGTAAACTGATATCGACGGAAGCACAGAATGCAGACGGAAGCCGTGAGGCCAAACATTTCGACCAGGGCAGACTCACCTCGACTTGGCGCGCCGATGGTCATGGCACTGAGACGACAAGGAAATACGACCCGACTACCAACGCGGAGATCTCCTCAGACCAAAAGTACGCCGACGGCGGCAGACAGCACATGGACATTGATCCAAAAACGCATATCGTGACTAGCCAGACAAGGTTGGACAAGGAAGGCAACGGGCACGAGGTCGATCGCGATCGAGTTACTGGTCGCATCAATGGCGAGTACCAGATCGTTCATGGCAAACGAATTCAGCCCGGTGCCTCCCACCAGACATTCTTCAAGACCCCAACTGCATTTGAGCGTGG
>JAJPJO010000140.1 GCA_021324135.1 Pseudomonadota bacterium | reverse complement strand
TCATCTGCTCCAACGAATTATCGGTGGACCCGTTTTTATTCCGCCCGCAGTACTGGACCCTGCGGAAAGTTTGATAGGCAACTTCGAGCAACCACCACGCTGCGAATTTCTAAAAACTTTGTACGAGATAGCAGGACAAGCTGGTGTGCGATATGCAAGTGCTGCACCGTTCATACGATCCTTTGCTGGTTCAGCCGGAACACAGTGGGCATCGGTCGACCTTACTCTAGAAGAACTTGAGTTAGCGGCGGACTTCAAAGACAGATCAATCTGGTCCGGAATTTCTGGAGTGCCATCAAAGTACACAAGAAAGGGACTGGGAGCAGGTGAAGCAGAAGCTTGCGCTGTCGCTGCTAAGAGAAGTTGGACTTTGCTAATTGATGATCAAGCAGCCGTTGAACTTATGACGGGGCTTGGATATGACATACCGTGCGTCCGCACGTGCATGCTTCTAACTCACGCAGTGAGTACTGGTCTCATCTCTTGTCCTGATGCTGCCGATCTCTTCAATCGTCAGATCGTTGACTTCTTCGGATTCAATGCGACAAAAAATAGACGCACTGAACGACTCTGGTTACGCTGCACACCTGAACCAAAGTGCCTCTGGGAGCCAAACTGAAAACAAGGAGCAGACTATGAACTTCACAGAAGAACTTGTAAGTTGGTATTTGCGGTTCAATGGATTTTTTCCAATAGATAATTTTGTGCTCCATGCAATACGCTGCCAGTGCGGCAAGGGTAGCTTCGACAAACATAACGCCGACTCGGACGTAATAGCCATTCGTCCTCGAAGTGTCATGGAAATCATTAATGGACATCCACTTAAATGGGCCGAGGAATTTGGAACTGAAAGATGGGGCATTGGAGCACTTGAAGGACCTTGGCCGAGGAATGTTGCAATTTTGGTCGAGGTTAAATTTAGGAAGGTCTTTGACAAAGACGCTCTCGCAGCCGTTGAGAAATCATTTTGTGACTGCAGGGTAATTCCTGCATTGAAGCGATGTGGACTCAATCCAGCTGAGATGGCTTTAGTCCCCGGTAAGCCATTTTATGAGAACAAGGAAAAAGACTGGTACTTCGCTAAGTGCATTGCCCTTGATCACGAAGATCAGTTCAGCAAATTGTCGAAAAGTATCAAAAGTGAATGCCTTCTGCTTTCCTTAGCGGAGGCAGAAATGTTTTTGCAGCAACGCTTCAAGTTGCATGTAGAAAAGATTGGAGGCAAGTTGTTCTTTAACGATAGTTTTATTCAATACATCGCCTGGAAAACAAAAGTCGACGTAGCCGAGCTGAACGAGGCGTGCGAGGACTGATGGTCGAAATTAATTGTCGAAGTTATCCCTCTCACATTCTCGGCCCGTGATCCAGACGCTGCAGCACTGATGAAATTTCAAATCAGCACCTACTTTTCACCAAGCCAATGAACAAATTCGGTCGAATTAACCTAGAAGAATCTTGAGTTCTTGGCTGGCCTGGTCTTTCAACTGGTCAACTAATTCCGGTTCAAACTCGCGAAGCTGTTCCAATGCCGATTCCGCCAATAGCTGTCCAATTAAATTGCACTGAGCTTTCAACTTAAGTTGCATTGATTCAACGCCAGCTGAGAACTCAGAAATGCATTTATCTAAGTGCTGGGAATCTATTGGTTTTATTTTTCCAATCGGGTCTTTGTAGGTAGACGCTTTTTCCTTTCCGCAATTAAACGACCAATCCATATCAATCAAAGCAAGTGCGTGTGACTCATGCGACCAAACGAAATTGTTATCCGTCCAGTCTCTAAAGCCCATTGCTGCTCCTAGTGCAACCCACTCTCCATATTTGCGAAAATAGCACTCCCCTGATTGGCGAATTTGTTCTAGATCGATCTCACTTACCTTGTCCATTGATACTGAACTTGGAATCCATTTGCTAATTGCTAAAGGACGGTTTGAAAAAGGCTCACAATCAAGCTCTCTCGTGTATCTTACTTCGCACACGTTCGGAGCTTTCACCAAGTGGGCAATTTGATTTAACTTTGAGTCGCGCTCCGCGCAACCTTCTTCACCACCATCTTCAGGCTTCGCCGCTGACCAACATTTGAATCCGAATTCCTGTCCGCCTTTTAGCAAAATCTTCTTATGAATGTTAGACCGACCTTTAACGTCGGAGATCGAAATAGCCTCTGTATAGTCTGAAGGAAACAATTGTTGTAATAGGCGCGCACAAGCTTCCCTCAAAAGATCGTCTGTCATTGCTAAATCCTACAAGTCGCGAAGGGTATTGCAGTTTATCACCGCTACAAAAGGATTTGACGACTGGCGTCCTCCTACTAATTTACGAACAGGCTGATTATCAGACCCGATTCGTGATGCCACGCCAATATGATTCGATTCGTTTACCCGGCCCGACAACGCAAGTCGGTTTGGAAGAACTCGCGATGATGGAGGATAACTGATCTAGCCCCCCTAAAAACCGGACACTCCTAGGCGTATTCACAGGAGTACTACTAGGCTATGATTGATGAAAATGAACCCAAGGTCACCCTATCCCCGAATCC
>JAJPJO010000246.1 GCA_021324135.1 Pseudomonadota bacterium | reverse complement strand
GGAGGGCATTGAGGAGATGGGCGTAACGACGCATGTCGAGTTGGCACCCGCCATCGAAAAGGCTGACTTCATCATGGCTTTGCGCATGCAGACCGAGCGCCAGCAGCAAGGTTTGATTACCAGCCTCGATGATTATCGCAAACTTTATCGCATCGATCATAGCCGTTTAAAACTGGCAAAACCAACGGTCCGCATCCTTCATCCCGGACCTTTGAACCGGGGCGTGGAGCTCACGAGCGAGCTGGCTGACGATACGAATCACTCGCTGATTCTCGCCCAGGTCACCAACGGCGTGCCGATCAGAATGGCAGTTCTGTTCCTGCTTCTATTCACGGAGGGCAGCCGATCTTGAGCAAGTCCATGCTTTTAAAAGGTGGTTTGATTGTCTCACCTGTAGCCCCGGGTATTTCACGACAAAACGGCAAGAAGAGCGGACTCAAACGCGCCGACGTCCGCATCACCGGCGGTATCATAAGCGAAATCGGCGACGATTTGAAAGCTCGAGATGGCGACGAGGTTTTAGACATTCAGGATCGCTGGATATCACCGGGATTCATCGACATCCACACACATTTGCGCGATCTCAACCAGCAAGGCAAAGAAACAATTGCCAGCGGAACCAGAGCCGCGGCACAGGGCGGTTACACGACCGTCGTTTCAATGGCCAACACCGATCCGACCACTGATTCGCCGAATATACTCACTATAGTCCTCGACAAAATTGCCAGGGAAGCGGTGGTGCGCGTCTTGCCGGTGGCTGCCGTCACGCTTGGTCTCAAGGGCGAGCAACTGAGCGAGATGGTCCGCCTGGCGGAGCTCGGCGCCGTTGCCTTTTCCGACGACGGCATGCCGCTCACCAACCTCGGACTCTTGCGCCAGGCCCTGCAGTACGGCAAGCTGCTCGACAAAGTGATCATCAGTCATCCCGAGGATCATTCCCTGACGAGAGGCGGCTGCATTCACGAATCGCACGTCTCGGCGCGCCTCGGATTGCCCGGAATACCGGCGGTTTCCGAATCGGCATGCATTGCGCGTGAAATCGAACTGGCGCGGGCGACCGGCGGTCGCATTCACTTCGCTCACGTCTCGACCGTTCAATCCGTGGAATTGATCAAGGGAGCCAAAGCTGATGGACTGCCGGTCACCGCTGAAGTCTCCCCGCACCATATTGCTTTATGCGATGAAGATATAACCGGATTTGATACCAGATTCAAAATGAATCCGCCGTTGCGCGGGAAGAAGGATCAGGAAGCCCTGGTCGCCGCCCTCAAAGAAGGCGTGTTCGACGCGATCGCCACCGATCACGCTCCGCATACGGCTGCTGAGAAATCGATGCCGTTTGCCCAGGCGCCCTTCGGAATAATCGGTCTGGAGACGGCCTTCAGCGTCACGTACGAGCGCCTGGTGCTCTCCAATCAATTGACGATCAACGAGCTGATCTATTTGCTCACAGTAGGTCCGGCCAAAGTTTTAAAGCTCCCGGATCCGGAGCTCAAACCCGGTGCCCGTGCCGATATTGCGGTTATCGCCCCGCATCAAGAGTGGACTTATCTGGCCGGCAAAGGTTCATCAAGAAGCAGTAATTCACCTTTCGACGGAGCGACTTTGAAAAGCAAGGTGGTTGTCACCATATTTGATGGCACGATCGTTCACAAAGAGCATGCTTCAGCTGCCGTCGGCTGATAAAGGTAGTCCATCACATGGACTCGCTTGCCCGGCATTTGAAAACTAAGCTATGATTAGGGATGAATGGCTCTCAAGTTCATGCAAAAAGTTTGGCACTCAGCCGCGCGCTGCCGGCTCATTCTCGTTTTTGCCGTCACAGCGTTAGTGCTATTCATCTACCCGATTCAGCACCATATATCGATTAGCCGTTTCCAGCATTGGGGAATGGCGGTGGCGGTGCTCGGGTGCGGCTTCCTTCTCGAAACCGTTTACTCATTCAGACAACTGGACAAATGGGCGTGCCGCTGTTACGTCTCGACCGGTTTATTTTTTTCATCCGTGGCCTACGTTCTCTACAACAACCCCTGGCTGGACCCGCGAATAAGGGTCCAAACCGCAGAAACCGATCGAATCGAATGCATGTTTATAATTGCATATGGTGTGTTCTGCGTTTACCTTGCTGCCGTCTGGACAAAGTGGATCATCGAGGAAAATAAGCTGAGGACGGAGAGAACACAAGCAGCGGAAGGCTCAGGAAATCATCAATGACGAGGATAACCGCGATGGCGAAACGGAGCACAGCGCCCAGACAGAGTCCGGCAGCACAGAAGCATTCCTCGGCGGATCATATGCGGAGGCTGATTTGAAACGACTAATTCTTTTGATCGGCATTCCTGGTGCCGGTAAAACAACGCTTGCGAAAAAAATAGAAGAGAAGGGCTTTCATTACCTGAACGCCGACAGCATTCGCGAAGAGCTCTACGGCGACGCAAAAGAACAAGGCGACAAGGAGCAAGTCTTCGGCATCTTTTTTAAACGATTGGAAGCAGCCATGCAAGAAGGTCGTGATGTCATCATAGATAATACCAATTTGAATCCCAAACAAAGAAAACCAATCCTCGATCGTGCCACCAAATACGGTTATGACGACGTGCAACTCTGGCTGCTCGACGTGCCGCTCGATCTGTGCCTCGAGAGAAATAAAGGCAGAGACAAGGTCGTGCCTGAAGACATCGTGGCCAATATGTTTATGGAGCTGAACCGCTCAGGGCGGCCGAAGCGAACGGAAGGAAAGGTGATTATCATCAGACCCAGCAAGGATGGGCGCGATTATCTGTTCTTTCCGCAACATTAGCGCTGCTCGAAGCTAAGCTGTTTGGTTGGTTTTATATTCCCGGGATGCATCCCATGTGTAGAAGGTCTGATCTTCTCGTCTGGCTGCCGGTGAACTTCTCAATTCTTCAACCGGCTTTTGCTCCATCGCCTGGAGCAAGCCGTACTCGAAATTGAATTTGAGATCGACGAACTGCGGAGAATTGGGCGGCATCGGGGTGAACGGCGAACAAGCTTTGAGCGTTCCGAAAGCCGTCTGAGTTACAGCCATGCTGCAGGTCGTTTTTTCCAGTTTGATGTTTGATATTGTTCCATCATTGAAGACTCGGCACGATATCGAAACATTACCGGGATCGCCCCCGGTGGGCGGATTCCATTCTGCTCTTACGCGCGCATTGCACTGACGGGCCCAGCGCTGCAAAGGCGTCAAGCCATCGCTGGGATCCTCAATGGCGTCGGGGTTGCGGCCGCTTTCAAGAACGCCATACTCGAAGAGTAGCTCAAGATCGACAAATTCAGGGAAGCCGTCGGGCATGGGATCAAAGGGCGCCGCATCCTGAATGGCGGCCAGAGCCGTGCGTGTAACAACGAACTCGCAAGTCGACTCCTTGAGCGCCACTCTGGACACCTGGCCATCAAAATGCAAACGACAAGCAATAACAGCTACGCCATGCTTGCTGCCTTTGGGCGGATCCCACAAATCTCGAACCTTAGCATTGCATCTGCGTATGTAGCGCTCAAGCGGACTGAGCCGTTGATCCTCAATTTCGTTCTGCGACTGGTTCAGCGCGTTCTGCGGTTGGTTCAGCGTGTTCTGCTGCGATTGGTTCAGCGCGTTCTGCTGCTGGTTCAGCGTGTTCTGCTGCGATTGGTTCAGCGCGTTCTGCTGCGATTGGTTCAGCGCGTTCTGCTGCGATTGCGGCGCATTTTCTGGTGATTGCATTTTGAGTTCGCTCTCCGTCCTCAGGTCTGTTCCCCGACAGTTCCCGAAGCCATGTATGTTTATTTTGAAACTGAGAGCCGTGCCTGACAATGTTGTAAATACGACACCTATCGATTGCTTCTATTGCTCAAACCATTTTTGAAACGGTCCTACTTTTGGACTACACTCCGTCCCAGCTACCCGACCAGCGCCCGAGCTGCCCGACCAGTATTTTGCATCCATAATATCGGAAGACCGCATCACCGCTAGGCTCTTGGGCGAGTTAACAACATCAAATTCGTTAATACTACTTGGCTTCTCCGATCCGGTTCCCTGTACGGTGTAATCACATTCTCCATCAACACTCAGGCAGGAGCCGACAACCAATCTGAAGTACCGACCAGCCCCAGCCGTTTTCGCCAAAGCAGGACTGTGCTTCGCTGTGGTTTGGTTGCGCGTTGATGCAGAAAGTACTCCCTGACCCGCCTTGATGAGCCCGATTTCGCGCCGGCAGAGCGCCGCCGGCGAGACTTCTCTTACGTTGAGAGAGTCATCGCCCGGTCGAATCTCGCTCAAAGAGGCAATTCTCACTGAGGGTTTGACATGATCACGAAACGCAGAAAAATGACCTATCGCCCGCGCCTGGAGACACTGGAGGACCGGCTGGCATTGAGCATCAGCGGCCCGCCGATCGTTGATCCGGGTCCGCCCATCACGCTCCAGGAGGGAACGCAGTCGGTCTTCGCCCTGCAGGGATCCTTCACGGCTCCCGGCTACAGCTCACAGACCGACTGGGCCACGGGCGAGTTCTTCGTGCGCGACAGCGGTGGCAAGCTGGTCGAGTTCGGCGGCGCCACCGTCAAGAACGACCAGAACCTGATCTACGACGTCGTGCCCCTGCCCCCGGGCGCTTACACGCTCGAGCTCGACCTCACCATCGACGGCATCAAGGGCAGCGGGCAGACATCGCTCACCATGCTTCCGCCGCCGCCGAGCCAGGGCCCGATCGTCGTCAATGCCGGTCCCGACGTCACCACGCCCGAGGGCGCGCAGCCCAACAGCATTCCGATGAGCGGCAGTTTCACTGACCCGAACATCGCCGGCAAGACCTACCTTCCCTGCGCCTTCTACGTCACTCGCGACAGCGACGGCGCCCTCATCGAAGACGGTGGGGTTCAGGTGAATGTCGCGAACCAGACGCTGAGCTACTCGGTAGTGCAGGTCTGGCCGGGCGACTACACCGTCACGCTCAGGCTCACGGACGGCAACATGACTGGTGTAGGGATGACGCACCTGCACGTCCTGCCGAACCAGCCGCCGCCACCGCCTTCCGCACCGCAAGTGGTGGCGCCCGCCAACGCCGTGATCACGGAGGGCGGTAACTTCGGCGGGGTGTACTCCTTCACCGACCAGGGTCGCGGCCCGTGGAAGGTGGATCTGAACCTGGGCAACGGCGCCCCGGACCTGGTGCTCAACAACGTCACTCAACCGGGCGGCTTCAGCATCAGCGCCCTCTACCCGAACGACTCGTACGATCAGCCCGGCGGGGTCTTCCATGGCTCCGTGACCGTCACGGACCAGGCGACGGGACTGACGGGAAGCGCCAACTTCACCGTGCAGGTGCTCGACGTGGCGCCCACCGTCCAGAGTCCGGCCGCCATCAACGTCAACGCGCAAAGCCTGATTCCGATGACGGCTACCTTCAGCGACCCCGGGCCGGTCGAAAACTGGACGGCGCTCTTCATCGTCCGCACCACGGATGGTGCGCTGGTCGAGGACGGCGGGGTGCAGGTCAACGCCCAGAACCGGAGCTTGCAGTACGACCTGGTCAACCTGACGCCTGGTAACTACGTCGTTACCTTGCAGGTCAACGATGGAACGGCGACGGGTACTGCGGTGACCCAGGTCACCGTCGGACCCTACCCGAACTATCAGGCACCGCAAGTGGTGGCGCCGGCGGACGGCACCATTCTCGAGGCCGGGACGTTCAGAGGCGGCTACTCGTTTGCCGACCTTGGTCCGGGACCGTGGAAGGTGGACATCAACTTCGGCAACGGCAACCCTGATCTGATCGTCAACGAGCCGCAGGGTTCGTACAGCCTGGCGGCGCTGTACCAGGAGGACTCCGCGGGGCAACCCGGCGGCGTCTTCAAGGGCACCGTATCGGTGACCGACCTGAGCACCGGGCTGACCGGCAGCGCCTCGTTCAACGTGCGCGTCCTCGAGGTTGCACCGGTCGTCGATGCCGGCTCCGACGTGACCGTCTTCGCCCAGAACGTGGTTCCGATGGCGGGATTCTTCATCGATCCGCCGCCGAACAACGAGACCTGGACGGCGGCGTTCACTGTTCGCACTGCCAGTGGTGCGACAGTCGAGAGCGGCCCGGCTCTCGTCAACCAGCAGAATCAGGGCGTCACATACAATGTCACCGGACTTGCGCCGGGGACATACACCATCACCCTGCAAGTGATGGACGGTGATGCCACGGGCTCTGCCACCACCCATCTGACCGTTCTGCCTCTGCCACCGCCGGTGGTGACGGGTCCGGGCAACGGCGTCATCAAGGAGGGCGGCACCTTCGCAGGCAGCTACTCGTTCAGCGCCTTGAATGGTGCGGGTCCCTGGACGGTCAAGGTGGATCCGGGCAACGGCTCGGCGCCGCTGGTCTTCCAGCAGACGCAGCCCGGAACCTACTCCTTTGCCGCTCAGTACCTCACGGATTCGAGGCTGCAGCCCGGCGGGGTCTACCACGGAACCGTTACCGTGACAGGCAACAACGGACTGAGCAGCTCTGCGAGTTTCACCGTCCTGGTGCAGGATGTGCCGCCTGTGCTCCACGTTCCGCCCGTCGTGACGGTCAGGCAGTCGCTGCGCTCACCGGTCATTCCCCTGAGCGTGTCGTACGCCGATCCCGATCCCTCCGGCGTGGTGAGCGCCTCGTACGTCGTGCGCGACCGCCACGGCCACATCATCGCTCGCGGCATCGGCACAGCCAACGCCGCTGCCAAAACGGTGCTCTTCAACGTGCGCCGTCTGCCCGTCGGCATTTACACGATCAGCTTCCTGATCAACGATGACGGTCTGTCAGCATCGGCTCAAACCCAACTGCGGGTCCTGCCGTTCCTGAGCTGGCCGTTTCGCTGGTAGAGCAAGCTGAAGCGCGCTGTCGGCGGGTCTGCTGTCATCCCTGGTATGGCGGCAATGTCATCCTGGCTATGGCGGCAAGCAAGCGAGGGCTCTAATCTTTGATTGAGTCCTGGCATGCACGCCTTAGCGTCCATTTATGGCGCCGTGGAGGAACCTCTCTCCTCTGCGGCGCCTCTCCTTCTCGCCCGGTCTATTCATAAATATAGTATGACAACGTTGTTTTTTGAAAAAGCCTGTCTTACTCAGAGACATTAGAGGTTCTCACAGGTCGACTTCGGTGCGTGGACAGCT
>JAJPJO010000490.1 GCA_021324135.1 Pseudomonadota bacterium | reverse complement strand
TTCAGATCACATGTCGATCACGGTGGTAAACTAATGTGACTCTCAAGGGGGCATGCGCGGGCTTGAATAGCCAATCTTCGTCGGTGACCCTTTATATTTTGATCGCCTTTGGAAGCAACTCTTTTTGATCAGCGTGTTATATTCAGATCAGGACGTTTTGAAACGTCGCAGTTTTTACCGGAGTCCCTGCAAAGTGTGTCTCTTTGCGAAATGGAGAAGTAGTCATGGCGAACAGACGAATCAATTCGTATCTCCTCGCAAAATTATTGGCACGCCCTTCAGGAAGACGCGGGCAGTTCTGATCTGAGCTGATTGCGACTGTTAGGATTCAATTCTCTAAGTTTTTTCTGAACAGTGCCGAAGGAACAGCTCGGACTCGACTGCCCCTGCCAATTGCGTCTGCAACTGATCGGGCATAGGAGTACGTGCTATGAAAACACGTTCACGCATCAGCTTGTTCGAGAGGCTGATGGATAAGACAATCTCGTCTATTTTTGAGAAAGTGCTTGAATCGCTTCCTGTCATCGGACCAATTTACCGGGCGATTAAACTTTTCAACACGCTAATGGATCTCGGGTGCAGGTTCGCATCCGGGCAATAGCGGGAGCGCCGCTATTCAATAGAATGGAGCCGGCCCTGCACTTATGCAGGGCCGGCTTCCAGTCGCTTTCCTTCTTCTGTTTAACTGAACAAGTTGGCATCACGGGCGGAGGCAACCAACCAGTTGATTACTCCGGGAGTTGACAGGCCCATGATCAGCAGAATCACACCGAGCGCTATTCTGCGTCCGAAGGTGGTTCGGCCTGCCTGCGAGAAGGCACTACCGGCGATGGCAATGCCGAGCAATGACAGGAGAATCTCGCTTGCATTGGCGATAATGTTCAGCAGGGCTTCGAGATTGGCCAGGTTGTTTACCCGCACCGTTCCTGCCGTGTTTACGCCGCAAACATAGGTGGCATCAGCGCCTTGCGGGCCGATTGTGCCGTTGGTGGCACCTTGAAGTTGAGGCGCGGCCGAGCTGTCTGATTCGGCATCGGCGCTGGCCGTGTTGCCGTATATGATTGCTTGGTCCGTGCTTTGTTCGGTCGACCTGGCATTGTTCGTGTTCTGCTCGATTACCAGCGAGCTGACCGGAGTGAGGACACCGTAGGCTACGGCGATGCGTGCAGCCGCGCCATCCTTATGCTCGGCGAGAAACTTCATGGCGCGTTGATAGGCGTTCAACTGCAAGAGCTCTTTTGCCTCAGACTCCTTGAGCTCGACTCCCTTCTCAGGTTTCTTGCTGCTCGCAGTCATAGCGACGACATAGTCGATGTTGTCGGGTTGCCACTTTTCGAAGAAGCAAGCAATGTCCTTATCGAGGTTCGCTTTGTGTGAAACCTGCATGAATTCACCGATGTCGCTGTGGTTCTTGAAGAACTCAGCCGTATCGATTTCACCATTCTCAATCGGCAATTCATATAAAGAAGGATGAGCTGCATAAGGGGTGGTGATGTAAATCTGCCCGCTGGTGATTGGTTGTGGTCCATGGATCCAGAGCAGCGCTCCGCCTTGCGACGAACCAACTTCCTCGGCCGCATCGATTACTGTCTTCAGGTTGTTTTGACCGCCTTTGAAGTTCTTCTCATCGAGGAGTTTGATGCCGTCTGCAAGAGAAACTTTTTTGCAAAGCTCGGGTCTGTCCTCGGAGGCAATCATCAAATCGACATGCTCGACAGGAATCGATCTTGCCTTGAGGGCGTTCTTCAGCTCCTTGATATGGGGCTTCATTGACTCCGAGCCATCCAGTACGATCAACAAATGCTTTGGCGCTTTGCTCTTGACCTGGGTGATGGTTTGCACGAGGAACTCGGGCTTGACCGTTTTAACCACGGGCTTGAGCCCATGCTTGTCGCGATGCTGGTTGAGGTTGGCAGTCAATTGCTCCAGCTGAGTCTGGATTCCCTGACGGCCATCAACGATCACGGTCAATTGTTGAGGCAGTGGCGTGTTTTGGCCCTTCTTCTGGCGGCGCATAGCAGCCAGATGTCTGGCATCTTCCTGGGCGAGCCGCACTGCGGTTTTGTCCAGCACCGCCACTGGTGCGGGCTCGGGTCGCTCGACCGTCACCAGGATCTCCGCCGATTCAAGGCGTTTGCCCTCGACTGAGCCGACCAGGCGCTCGACGCCGTTAGCCGGGCGTGACTTCAGCTCGGCGAAATCGCTGGTTACCTTCAAGGGTGAGTAAAGCTGAACCTTGTTGTCATTTGCAACCGAATAGTTGGTGGCAATGAGCTTGGGCAGCAGAAGGGAAGCGGTCGCTTTGCCGCCACTCGATTTCATGCTCTCCGGCTTAAGGGGAACGATCATGCGCACGGAAATCTTGAGCTGATTTCCCGGCGGCACTTCAGAGCAGCGCAAGAGTGCCCGGCCGTGTCCCAGATCGGTGACGGCCGCTGATGTGGCTGAATTCCAGCTCGTGTCCTGCTGGTTCTTGCCGCCCGTGAAGACGGCCTGCACCGGCTGCCCGTTTACCCATTCCGTCATCTGGGTAATCACCGCCCCTGGTGGCGTGCTTATCTCAGTGCGTGGTTGCTGTCCATAGCTAGACTCATTGCCGAATACAAACGTCCAGTCGACCGCGGTCGCCAGAAGCGCCGGTTTTACAGAGGCACTCATCTCGGAGCGCACCAGGGACAAGCCATCGATTTTGTCGCCGACTGCGTGCCTGGCCACATAGTCGTCAGGCATCAAGGACATGTCGTTGTGCTCGTCTTTAAATGAAAACGGTTTGCCGGTGAGACGGAAATACAACTCCTGCTGAGGGGTTGCCTTGATCGGCAAGAACAATCCGCTCAAGCCGACGGCTCTCGAGTCGCTGCACTCCAGGCGGAGGTTGCGCTCGCTGTAGATCGATCTCAAGATCTCGAGACCTTTGGCTTGCTCTTCTTTGTTACTGGAAACGGCCAGACGTTCGGCTATGCGAATGTAGAAATTCTGTCCCTCCGATATAAGCAGGGTCGATGCGGTGAGAAGCGCTCCTATGGCAGTATATGAGGCGATGCGTTTGCGCGAGTTGCTGAAGTCACAGGTGCGCTGAAAGCTGCGGACTACATAGGCCGAAGCGAAGGCTGCTGCAAAGGATAGTGCCGCCAGCCAGGTGAAGCCGGTTATGAAACTTGTTCCTATCTCTGTCTCGAGCGCGATACCATTGTCGTTGAACAGGGCCGCAACAGCAATGCCGCAAATGAAAAGACTGGTGATCATTGCCGAACCGAGGGCGATACCACGTTTGATGCTGAAACGGACGTCCTCCTTTCTCAGCGCGGACCAGAGTGTGTAGTTGGTAATCGGCACAAGAGCCAGCAGAAGAATCTGGACAGATGTTTCGACGGGATGATTCAAGAGAATCAGAGTCAGGCGCTTCGGTACCGAGGCGCAGCCGCCTGCCAAAATCAAAGCCGGAAATACCACGCCAAACAACATGACGGCGATTCCGTCCAGTCCATGCCATTGTTTGAAGCGCGGCTGTTTAAAGGAGACTTCGCCATCATCATCAAAACCCTCTTCACCCTCGGCTTTTTTATGGGCGTGTAAAGGAAAGGGAAGTATGTTCGTCCATGACCCGGTCCAGCCTGGCGATTGCTTTGATTTCTTCGGCTCCGCCGTTCCGTGCTCCTGGTCTTTTGCGACTGCTTCTGATGGACTGCATTCTCTGTCCATCACCTCGGGTTGTATCTTGCAGTCGCTGTCTTTCTGGTCGGACTCGCTTCCATCGCCTGGAGCGTCATTGGATGCCGGCACCGCTGCTTGTGCCGTGCTTTCAGCAGCCTCGCCGTTGTCGATCGGCGTTTTTTGATTTTCTTTCTTGTGCACTGCTTCGGAGGCTGGCTCCGTCTTTGGTTCAAAGCTGCGCCATAAGCGGCTCTGCACATGGTTTTTCCAATGTGAGGTTACATGATTGCGCAACAGACTCTCGTTTAACTGCTTAGCTCCATCGTTGATTGATTGTTTTTCAAAATCGATGCCTGATAGCTCAGGATCCTGATCGTGATTATGCGGTGTTTGATTTTGCAGTGTCGATGCGACGGCCTTGAGCAGATCGGCCAAGGGCAAGAGAATGTGACTGGTATCGCCGCAGGCGGCGCAGGTTTTCGAATCAGGCAAGCAGCCTGTAGATGAATGTAGATCATTTCCATTGTGTGGACTGATTTCTGGCATAAGCTACTCCTCGCTGTGAGCAAGCAAGCACCGTGCCGCAAATTCATCGCAGCGCCGATGCCCGTGAGAATGGACGCCACTGTATGTAGTGGCAGAACGTTTTCTCGACAATTAGTAAGTTGGATGACCGACCCTACTATAGGGTTTGCGGTCCGGCCGATCCATAGGGTTAATACTGGCACGTACCTCGGCTTGTTCTGTGGACCTCAGTCTGCGCGAAACGTCCATGCAAGCTTTTCAGGCCCTGACGGAATGGTAAAATAGGGTCTCGGAGGTCGGACGACACATGCAGCAACCTACTGTGCTTGGGAATCCTGGCATATCTGAATCTGATCTGCAGTGGATGAGATTGCAGATGCGCCGCTTGAGGAGGGCGATTGACTTGCTGCCCGATCTGGATGGTGTGAGGATCGCCTGCTCCACTCATCTTGATGAAAAAATGATACCCGCCTTCGAGGGTCTTCTCGAGCGGGGCGCTTCTTTGTTTCTTTCTACCTGCAACGGCGCCACGGTTCGCGACGAGGTAGTCGAGCATTTTGCCGACAGTCATCGGGTGCAAACTAATGCCTGGAGAGGAATGGGCGAGCAGTGCAGGCAAAAATCTCTCTGGAAGGCGCTGGCCTGGAAACCCACGCATTTGTGCGAGATCGGCGGCGAAATGACCTTCATTCTTCATGGACAGAATGCCATTGCCTCGAGTGTTCGCGCCAGTGTCGAGGCGACATCAACCGGGGTAAAAACGATTGATGATTTGGCGCTCCGCTACCCGGTATTCAATTGGAACAACGTACCAATCAAAGAGCATCTGCACAATCGCCGCATGGTTGGCATAAGCACCTGGCATACCTTTTTTGAGCGCACGCGTTTGACTCTGCATGAGAAAAACGTCGTCGTCATCGGTTATGGCGCCGTCGGACAGAGCCTGGCTGATTCAGCAAAGGCCTACGGCGGGACGGTGATTGTCGTGGAGCGCGATCGGGGTCGGGCTCTGGAGGCCAGATACGCAGGATGGAATGTATTGAGCCTCGATGAGGCACTGCCCATCGCCGACGTGGTTGTCACCGCTACAGGTCGCCCCGGCATCCTGGGATGGCATGAATTTCGTCTGATGAAGTCCGGCGTTTTTCTCCTCAACGCCGGTCATCGAACCGACGAGATTGACGTCGATACATTGCGTAACTTCGAGCGCCGAGCGGTGATCCCGTATGTTGATGAAATTCAGCTCGGGCGTCTCAGCGCAAGCCGGATGTCCGGCAATGGGCATTGTGAAAGTAATCAAAATCAACAATCAGACCTGCAAATGCAAGGAGATGTCGACGACCAGGCTGAGCAGGCTGTGTTGCCATCGGAGTTCTGCCAAGAAACTGAAGAGCTCGATGAAAAAGAGGGCGAGAATCTTTCGCCAGAGCAGGAATTGGAAGGTCAAGGCGATGCGGGCGAAATTGACGCGGACTTGCCCGAAGGACAAAATGAAGAGGAAGATGAGCGGCTCCACTGGGCTGAGTCAGGCAGAGTAAGTGCTGCGATGATTTCTCTGGAAAACCTGATCGAGACTGAGGAGCATAAGATCATCTATTTGTTTGCCGATGGATCCATGGCTAATCTGACGGCGGGATATGGCGATAGCATCAATGCATTTGACTTGACTCTGGCAATCATGATTGCTGCCATCGGGCATGCCGTCACAGCGGCCGATGATTATCGTCCGCGCGTCCATCTTCTACCCACGACGGTCTGGCAGGCAATTATCTAACTTGTAAACCTGGCGCAATCCCAGCTGACGGTTCGGACCATTCATTAACACAATCGAGCATCAGCCAATTGCTGCTATGATTTTCGCGTGGCTCATCCGGCAGGCGCGATTGTCTGGTGAGCAATGTTCTGATCCTTATATATAGGTGGAGCGTTGCATGTCCTCTGCATTTTTTTCTCATCCTGATCACTGGCGTACTATCGGGCGTTTCACGACCATTGCCTTAATCACCATTTTGACATTTCTGCTCGCTTGTCCGCCCATGCCTGCGGCATCTTCAATTGCCGCTGAGAATGCGAAAACCAAGCTCAGTGTTGATGATGATCGTTTTCTGGACGAATTGGAAAAGGCCCACTTCCAGTACTTTGTTCGCAACAGCGAAGAGTCAACTGGTCTGACGATGGATAGCTCGAGAGCTGATACCGCATGTAGTATCGCTGCCGTTGGCTTCTCCTTGACCTCATATGCCATTGCCTCCGAGCGTTCATACACATCCAGAGCTGATGCTCGCCGGTATGTCCTCAAGACTTTACGAACACTCTGGTCGTTGCCTCAAGGTGAGGCGGTGAGTGGAGTCAGTGGCTATCGCGGCTTTTTCTATCACTTCCTCGATCGCAAGACCGGTCTGCGTACTTGGAATTGTGAGTTGTCTTCCATTGATACCGCTTTGCTTATGGCCGGGGTTTTAACCTGCCAGACTTACTTCAATGGCAGCGATGCCGACGAGAAGGAGATTCGTCGTCTTGCTAAGGCGCTCTTTGAGCGCGTCGAATGGGATTGGATGTACAGACCGAGCGGTTACTTGAGCATGGGTTGGAATCCGGAGCCCGGCAAGGGTTTTCTCAGCAGTGAGTGGTCGATGTTTTGCGAGGGGCCGATTCTCATACTTCTGGCTGCCGGGTCGCCAAGTCATCCGGTGCCGGGCGAGGCCTGGTCCAATTATCTGAAGGGTTACAAGATCGATAAGTCGTTTGGTGAGGCGCGCATCAGCTTCGCGCCAACCTATGGTTATCAGTATCCGCAATGTTGGATCGATTTTCGAGGACTGAACGACAAGGCTACCAAACGCTATGGCTTCGACTATTTTGAGAATGCCAGGCGCATTTTGGCCGCTCAGTACGCTTATGCCAAAGCCAATCCGCTTGGCTGGCGCGACTACGGTGAGAGCTGCTGGGGTCTTACAGCCTGCGATGGACCCGGCTCGGTGAAAAAGGAATTCAACGGAAAGCTTGTAGAGTTTCGAGGCTATTCAGCCCGTGGTTGCCCCAACGATTTCGACGATGGCACCATCGCGCCGACTGCAATTGCTGCATCGTTGCCGTACGCACCGGATGTGGTGATATCGACATTGAGAAAATGGCGGGCACAAAGACCTGAAATCTGGGGCGAATGTGGTTTTCAGGACGCGTTTAATCCATCCTTTGACACCAAGAAACCGTCCGGCTGGGTGGATCCCTCGACGCTCGGCATCGATCAGGGACCGATCGTCATCATGATTGAGAACCACCGCAGCGGGCTCGTGTGGGATTTGATGAAGCACAATGAAGTGATTGTGCGGGGCTTGAAAAAAAGTGGCTTTACAGGCGGTTGGCTGGACTGAATGAGCTGAGAATCGGATCGTGAACCGGCACCATATATGGTATCGTCCTCCCGGTCGACGCTAATGTGGAGAGAGCGTCCTTCTCTTTGGCAGGACAAGTCCGAACCTTGATTCTATCTGTAATATCAAAAGTAAATCGCCGGACAGTGCGATTTGAGGCTTATTTTTGTCGAAAAAATCTGCGAGGCATGTACATACGAACTGACGAGTGTGCTTCGTCGGATTGGTGAGTTGTGTGCGAATTGTGAGTCAGATATATGGGACTAGTGAGCAATTTTGATGGATTGCCTCCTCTTGAGGCTAAGAACGACAAGAAAACCCCGACTCCTTTTATCAAAGAGCTGTTCGGTGGAAGCGATGACAAGGCCGGCGGTAATGGCGGCCAGACAGCCGGAGGTGTGGGCGATAAACCATACCTTGTGGCATTTGCCGGCGGCGACGATAAAAACGCCGGCGATGGCAAGAATAGCGGCGACGGGAAGAAAAAGGACGAAGATAAGGGCGATAAAGGCGCTGGAGATAAAGGCGGTGCCGAGGCGAAGCCTGCTGCAGCCGGGCCGGCTGAGGTGGTCGATAAGAGCGCTCAGTACGTTCCGCCCGATTTGGCAAAGAAAGTCGACGAGGTTCTCTCCAAAGAATCAAATACGATCAGAAAGGATTTGCTCGAGAAACTGAAGAGCGAAAAATCGAATGCCAAAAGAATTGAGATTTTGGAAACGCTGATTAACGGCAAGCTTGATCCGCAGACGCGCCGCGAAATCATTGCACCTGAGTCTGCGCCCGAGAAGAAGCGGGTTTTCGAGCAGATGCTTCAGGACGAGAAAGAAATTGAGAGGAGATACAAGATCTTCCGCGAATCGGTCATGAAATCCTTGCCCGATTACAGAGACTTCTTTTTGACTGGTGAGAAAGATCAAGAGCGTCAGTCAATTTATCTCGCGCTCATCAAGGAAGATGGCAATGGCAGCCGCAATAAATTGAAAGAGCTGCTTGGTCTTGAAGGAGACAAGGAGAAGCAGAAGAAGATCGATGCTCTTTTGAACGATGAGGGCGATATCGATCGACTCAAGGTTCTTAAGGATTTGAGAGATAACGAAGGTGATGCCCGCAAGAAGCAACTGCTCGAGCAGATCATCAAGCATGAAGAGAAAATCAAATTGTTCGGCTCCATGCTGGATAACAAGCTGACCGACGATCAGATCAATAAGGTCAAAGATCTGTTCAAAGATGAAAATGAAGCGAAGCGTTTGAAGGATATTCAAAAGTCTACGGAATCGACGCGCCAGGGAATGATCGATCAGATGATCGCGCGCACGGGCAACAAAGATCTTAAAGAGCAGCTTCAAAAGCTGAAGAAGGAAGAGTCTCCCGAGGAAAGGAACAAGATCATCCAGGGTCTTTTGTCTCGAACTGAAGCGGGCATTCCGCGCGCTGGTTTGATGAAGGTGCTCGACGTCGAGCGTAAGCTGTCCATGCTCAAGGATCTGCCGGCCGAAGAGAAACGGCGCAAGGAGACCTTCGAGGCTCTATCGAAGGCGGACAAGGGTGATTACGCCTCATTGATGAAGGCTTATACGCTTTGCGCTCAGTGGTTGCAATATTCCGTTCCGGACACTTTCCTCGAGATTGGCTATTTTAGAGGATTGCCGGTGCCGCCTGGCTGCCCGATGAAGTTGCCGACGGAAAGATTTGGCAGAAAGGAAGGAACGCCTATACCTCCTGGCTTGATGCTGATGTATGTGAAGGACGGGCTGATCCGTTTCGACATGGAGCAGAACGCCGAAAAATTGCTGAATCCCGCCGAGAAGGTGGACAACGTCGCTACCTTGATCAATTCAGTGGAATGGGTCTACGGCTGCAAGAAGGATATGCGGCAAAAAGATCTGCGTTTCTTTGCCGACATGAAGGTCAAAGAATTGCAGCTCTACTACGGTCCGTCCGGGCGTGATAAATATGGTGAGGACGGCATACCTAAAGGGTGGATGCCGCCTAAGAAT
>JAJPJO010000291.1 GCA_021324135.1 Pseudomonadota bacterium | reverse complement strand
TCAATGGACTTGCGCAGCGCTAATTTCGAAAAGAGCATCGTCTCACAGGCCGCCTTCGACGCCAGCGAGCTGGGCGAAGCGAATCTCAAGGAAGCTAACCTCGATGGTGCCACATGCAAGAGGTTGCAGGCTCCTAAAGCCAGCTTCGCCTGCGCCTCTTTGATTGGTTGCGATCTCGACCATGCCAGGTTGAACGGTGCCGATTTTTCAGGGGCCAATTTGCAACAGGCCAATCTAAGCAACAGTGATGTGCAAGGTGCCAATTTGAGCACGGCAAACTTAGAGGGCACCATATTCAATGGCGCTCGATATAATGAAAAGACGCAGCTGCCTGCCGGCTTTCAAGCCGCCGGCATGACCTGGTGCGGCAGCGGCACCGATCCCGAGAAATTGCGAGAGGTCATGGAATCGGCTCCCAAAGAGCCGCTCGACTTTGCCAGATTCCTCGAACGCCTGGAAGCGAGCGTCGATCGAGAGCGCTTGAAAAAGGCGGTGAAAATGCTCAAAGCTGAAAGCTTTCAGCTTTTCAGCGACGTAAAGAGCGATTCGGTCATGGGAGTAGTCAAAAGCCAAACGGATCCTGATCTTGTCTATTCATGCCGGTTGAACGAAGAAGGCAAGTTTTGCTGCGGCACTCAAAATCTGAATCCCTGTGGCGGCCTGCGAGGCGCCCTCTGCAAGCATCTCCTCGTTTTGCTCCTCGGACTGACTAAGGCGGGAGAGCTCGACGCCAATCTCGCCGATGCCTGGGCCCGGGCCAGCAAGCTCCAGCAGCCCAAGATGGAAAAAGACATAATGAGCGAAACATTCCTGCGCTACAAAGGAGCCGAAGCTGGTGAGATTGATTGGAGACCGACGGAAACCATTCCCGAAGACTATTATGCATACTGATTAGGATGATCGATACCACGGAAGTAATTCAAACAATCGAGCATCTGCAGCGGACCTTCGAGGATCTTGCCCTGAGAGGGTTGCGGGCGTCAGGTGCAAACGAGATAACTACCTTGACTAATATCAAGGAAGAGTGCGAGCGTATCGGCGCTTATCATCTTGCTGAGCGCGTCGGCGCCATAATCGATGCGATCAAGACGAACAGCCGCAGCGGTGCTGACGCTCTGATGCGCGCTCAGTCGAGCTTGCGAGTCTTCGAGCGCATACTGACTCTGGAAACTGCCCAGCAATTGCTGTCGTCCGCCATTGGCAACGGCGAGCCGGCTCCTGATGATGATGACGATCTGATCGATGATGATGATGATGATGATGATGTGTGATCGAGACGGCGGGAACGATTGGCTGTTGAGCTGAAGGAAGTAGAGAAATGAAGCTTGAGCAAGTAGATAGCAAAAAACTCCTGCCGCTTCTCAACGAGCTGACATCAGCAGTGGAGGATTTGACGGTCACCGGTTTGACGACCGCATCTGAATCGACCCTTAAAACACTGGGCGTTACATTTCAGGAGTCGTCACGCATGGGTTTGCTTCGCCTCGGCGCCACCCTGCGAGCCGTCAATGATGAAGTGCTTCGCTACACGAAAAACGATCCCGATTTTTCGCGCAAACGCTTCGCCTTTTTTCTCAATCGTTCGTGGCTTCTCAGCCACGCCATTCGAAAAGCCATTCAGGAATCAAACTCAGAAGCCTTCGAGCGCCTCATGTTCTCGCCCTCCACGACGGCAGTCGACAGCATCAGCGTGGTCACGGTCGGGGCATTCAAGCGGGTGACCAGGAGCTTCTGCGCCTTCGACTTCATACTACGCGCCACCGAAAGTAGTGGCACGTTCAAACGTGGCGACAAGTTCATCTGGTCGGCAGTCTTCCCGACAAAGGCCGACAGTGAGATTCCGGCAGAAGGCTATCTTCATCTGCCTCAGAAGCAAAAATTCAACGCCGTCGTTTTTCTAGAGCCGAAGATCATTACTATAACCAGTGCAAATCTATCGCTTGATGTCACGGGTGTGCAACGCATAGCCTTGAGCGAGACGAGCACGGTAACTGCCGATAAGAAGTTCGACCAGTGGCAGGAATTCTGCACCTGGGATTGTGCTGCGGCCTACGATCGTCTGAATAAACATGAAACCGGTCCGTTCGATTTAGAGGTGGAGCTGCAGGAAGAGATTTTTCTTGATGATTGGCACATAGGAGAAAGCTGGGAGATGCCGGACGAGAGCACCACGGCCTATCAGATCATCACGGACACCCTCGAGTACCAGGCTGTTGTTCCCTCCGGTCCCGCCTATCAATGCTTGCGAGACGCACTCGATGAGTACCGCAAGCCGAAGAAAGAACGGCCGACTCTTTACGGGCTGATGCACTACGAGCGGTGCAAGCTCGTCTTTCAGCCATTGACGGCATTCCACGAAGCCGGTCCGAAGCACTTGTTGATATCGGGTGAGAAAATCGATCCCAAGGCCCTGTTGAAAGCGATGAAATTTTAGATGAGATGCACTTCGCATCCCAAGGCGAGAAAGCCGACAAACAGCGAGGAGATTGCGCAAAATGGCAAGCAAGCAAACAAGCGAAACTGAAGGTAATGGAAAGGGCAAGCATGAAGTGCTCCGCCAACCATCCGAGATTCTTTATCATGATGAGCTGGAAGCACTAAAGCAAAACGACAAGGATCCCGCCCCCGATCCATGGCGATTGTCTCCGCGATCTGTTTTGATGTACATCATCGGCAGCAATAAGCCGATGAAAGCAAACATCGGCGGCAAGACGGTCGACGTTCCCATAACACGCAAATTCTTTGGCGACGATACAATCGTCGAGCGCGCCATCGTCACCCTGGCCTCGGAGCGTGCCTTGCTCCTCGTCGGAGAGCCGGGCACAGGCAAAAGCTGGCTCTCCGAGCACCTGGCCGCCGCCATCTCCGGGACCTCGACACTGACGGTTCAAGGCACCGCCGGTACTACCGAAGAACATATAAAGTATTCCTGGAATATCGCCCGCGTCATCGCTGAGGGACCGAACCCGACCAATTTGATCCCCTCACCGACAATGGTGGCAATGAATCATGGCAGTCTGCTGCGCTTCGAGGAGATAACCCGCTGTCTTCCTGATGTTCAAGACTCTCTTGTTTCTATTCTTTCCGATAAGGCCATCGCTATACCGGAGTTGCCCGACAACAACATGATCTGGGCGCGCCCCGGTTTCAACGTCATCGCCACTGCCAACACGCGCGATCAAGGCGTCAACGAACTGTCGGCTGCCCTCAAACGCCGCTTCAACTACATTCATATTCCGGTAGTCACCGATCACAAGACCGAAGTCGAGATCGTGCAAAAGCGCTCGGGCGAATTGCTTCAGCGCTACCAGATGCCGGTGGCGCTGCCTGCACCGATCATCGATTTATTGACCACGGTCTTCCGCGAAATACGCGAGGGCAAAACCGATGACGGTGTCAGCGTCAAAAAGCCCACAACGACAGTATCGACTGCCGAGGCAATCAGCGTTGCCATCGATGCGGCGCTTTACGCGCGCTTCTTCGGCTCCGGTCAGGTGCGTCCTTCTGATGTTGCCAGAAATCTGGTCGGCTCAATTGTCAAAGAAGATGTAAACGACCTGGCTGTTTTGAAAGAATATGCCGTTTTGGTTGCGAAGCGCCGCGGCGAGCGAGACAAGAATTGGCAGGAATTCCATGATGCCGTTCTGGCATCGATAAAATAAAGACTTGGGCAAACCAACCAGGGAGCGCAGAGGGTGATATCAAATGTAGTATCAGAAGAGGTGCCGGCCAACTCAGGCATCAATCTGGACGTCGACGATTTAAAGGAAAAGGTAGAGCGCGTACTGGCCGAGAAGCTCTACTGGTTTCCCGTGCGCCATCATTCGCCGAGCGTCGCCATGCAGTTGAAGAATGTTCTGCTCAAACGAAAACCGAAGATCATATTCATCGAGGGTCCAAGCCAGGCGACCGATCTCATTCCTCATATAATCAGCTCGAAAACCAAGCCACCCGTCGCCATCTACTCTTCCTTCCGCGACGACAATAACATCCTGCAGTTGGCGGGCATTCTCAGTCCGGCCGCAGACATTCCGCCTGTCTTCGCCGCCTGGTATCCCTTTCTGCAATACTCTCCGGAATATGTAGCGTTGCAAGTCGCTCAGCAAATTGGAGCCAGGGCGCTTTTTATAGACCTGCCTCATTATGCTCGCATCAAGCCATTGACGGAACGGTTCGGCATGACGCCGGAGGCTCACAAACACGATCCAGACGATGATCACGGACCCGACCAGGCGCAGGAGAATCAGCCGCACGACGATTCTCCTGAGTCTGTTGAGGAAACGGATCAGGTCGGCAAGCACGAGGCAAATGGAGACAAAAACCAGGATGGCGACGACGCCAAATCCAGCGGCGAGCTATTGATGATCGAAAGCCGCTTCTACCAGGAACTGGCAAAGGCGGCCGGTTATCGATCCTTCGATGAAGCCTGGGATACTCTTTTCGAGATGCGAGACTTTGGCGATGCCGAGGAGTTCCGTCGTGAGTTTGCTCTCTTCTGTGCCGCTTCCAGAGCCACGACCCACCCATCGAGAATTCGCCATGACGGCACGCTCGAGCGCGAGCGTCACATGCTCGAGATGATTTCATCCACCCTGGCGGAGCAAAATATCGATCCCTCCGAGGCTGTCGTTGTCTGCGGCGGCTTTCACCTTTTCGCCGATCGCGAAGACAAAAGGCAATCTCCACCGCCCCCGCAGGGCACCGTATACAATACCATAGTGCCCTACTCCTTTTTCCAGGTCTCCGAATTAGCCGGATATGGCGCCGGTACCCGCGCCCCGCAGTTTTACCAGATGGTCTGGAATCTCACCGCCGCCAATCGAGCTCAGGACATTCTCGTCGAGCACGTGGTTCGCATATTGACCGAGATTCGCAAGAAGGGACAGATTGTTTCCTCGGCAGACGCCATCGCCGTTTCTCAACACGCCGAGATGCTGGCTCGCCTGCGTGGGCGCCCGGCGCCAATCCTCGATGACATTCACGCCGCCTTGATCACCTGCTGCTGCAAAGGTGATCCGAATGAGGAGGGAACCGTTCTCTTTCGCGCCCTCGATCAAGCCGACATCGGAACCGCTATAGGCAAGGTGACGCCTGATTTGGGACAGCTCCCTATCGTCAAGGATTTTTACAATCATCTCGACGACCTCGGCCTGGCGGAGCTGATGGGTGCTGAAAAGCGTTTGTCGGTCGAGCTGGACAAACGCGAACAATTGCACGAGCGCCGCTCCGCCTTCCTGCACCGGCTGCGCTTTCTCCAGGTGCCTGTGTGCGCCCTCAGCGAGGCACCGACAGGCGACTTCGCCAGCGGCAAGTTATTCAAAGAAAAATGGCAAATGAAATGGAGCCCGGCAGTGGAGGCGGAGCTGATCGAGCTCAACCTGTACGGCGACAGCATTGAGGCGGCCGCTCTTGCCAGGCTGCGCGAACAGCTCAGGACCGATGAGAATCATGCAGGCAGGACCAGCCGGCATTTGATCCAGGCAGTCAACATGAATTTGCCCGATCTGACTCGCTCTACTGAAGCGTCCATGAGTGCAGCAATCGATGCCGACCTCCGCTTCATCTCATTGACCGAGGCACTGACCAATTTGCTTATTCTCGATCGCTATCTGCTCTATCGCGATCTGCGTAAAGGCATGCTTGATGATCTGATCGTGCGCTGCTTCGACAAGTCCTGCTTCTCGATACTGGATGTGGTATCAGTGCCCGAGCATCAACAAGAGGAAGTAGTGGCAGCGCTGCTTGCACTGGCAGAGGCGATGCAGCAGGGCGACAAACAGGCGCTCGATCGCAGTCTTTTTGTCGAGCACGTTCGCTGCGCCGCCAATACGACCACGGTTCCTTTTCTGCGAGGCGCTTTCTTCGGCATGCTTTGCGAACTGAACGAGGCCGATCCGCTGGAACTGGCATACATGGTAAGTGGCTTGGCCTGTGCATCTCCAGACATCATGGTGAGCGCGGGCGATCTCCTCGATGGCGTAATGGCCGTCTCGCGCACCTCGATACTTATCGGCGCCGACGCTCTGATCAAATCCATTGACGAGCTTTTACGCGCCGCCGAATGGGACCCCTTCCTCGTCATGCTCCCCCGCATGCGGGCAGCATTTGAGCGGATGAACTCGGGACATCGCGACTCGATCGCCACCCGGGTCGCCGAGCTGTACGGCTTGAAAGAAGGCACATCGATAAGCGAGTTGCGCATATCGACGCAGGCGGCCATAACCGTGGCGCGCATCGACCAGCAGGTGGCTCGCATAATGGAGGAATGGCGATTGTAGCAAGCCGGCGGCATATCAAATTTGATGGCCGAGGCACGCCGGGCAGACAAGCAGGAGAAAAGGATGACCCAACTGAGCAATGATCTCGACACTTTATCACGCTGGCGCCTGGTGCTCGGGCGAGACGCCGAAAAGCATGGTATCAGCCTTGGTGGCGGTGGCGTTGGCGGCGCCGGAGCCGGCTCAGAGCAGGGCGAACTTGAGCGCATCGAGCAGCTGGTCGGCTTTTTATTCGAACAGGGTCAAGGCTCCTCCACCGCCGGCGGTGCCAGACCGCAGGACCGCACCGGCGGTGCAGGCGGATCGACCATGACCGTGCCGAAATGGGTTGATGGTGTCTCCGAACTTTTTCCTCATCAGGTTAAGGAAGTGATGGAAAAGGAGCTGGTGCGCAGGCGCGGTTTATCAGAACTCCTCGAGAAGCCCGAGCTGCTGGAGAAAATCGAGCCCAATGAAGATTTAGTCAAGACATTGCTCATCCACAAAGATTTGCTCAATCCTAAAGCACGAGTGCTGGCGCGCAAGATTATCGACCAGGTCGTGCAAGAGTTGAAAAACAAGATCAAACTGCAGGTTGAGCAAGCCATCAACGGCGCTATTTTGAGGGATCGGCATGCACCCAGGCGAGTTTATCGCAACCTCGATTTGAAGACGACCGTAAAGCGCAACTTGAGAAATTACGACCCGGACAAAGAGCGATTGCTGGTCGATCGCTTGTATTTCTTTGCCAGCGAGCGCAAACGAAAGCCCTGGCACATCATTGTCACAGTCGATCAGTCAGGCTCCATGCTCGACTCGGCCATATTCTCCGCCGTCATGGCATCGATCTTCTATGAGCTGCCGTCGATGAAGACATCGATGGTTCTCTTCGACACGCAAGTCGTCGATATCAGCGACAAAGTCGGGGAGCCGGTCGATGTTCTGCTTTCAATAAACCTGGGCGGCGGCACGGACATAACCAGCGCCCTCATGTACTCACAGCAGCTGGTAAGAGAACCGGGACGCACAATCGTCGTTCTGATCAGCGATTTTTTCGAGGGACGGGATGAGCGTGACTTGATCAATCAAGTACGGATCATGTTCGACTCAGGTATTCGCATGATCGGGCTGGGAGCGCTTGGTTATGATGCAAGACCCGAGTTCAACAAAGCGACCGCCAAGAAATTGCGCAAGGTCGGCATGGACATTCTGGTATGCACACCGCAGCGTCTGGCCGAGTGCATAGCCAAAATCATTCGCGGTTAGGGACGGAGAGCCTGGTAATATACATCCTGCTCATCGTCTCAGCGATCCTGGCGAACGGCAAAGTGAGCGTCCCCGGCTCGCTCCGCTCAGGCGTTCCGCCATCGTTCCCCCAGGGATCGTAAAGCTCAACCACTTGCCTGGCTTCATCGACGGCAACCACGGCATATGCATGGTTGGGATAAACACTGGATGCGGCCGCACCGAATACGGTGCTTGATTGCCCGGTCTCGCCAATCTCCTTTTCAGGAAGCAGCCGGCACATTATCACTGCATTTTTGGCTGCCAGAGCCTCTGCGATCAGCCTGACAATCTCATCGGACGGTTTGGAAGAAAGACCGATCAGCATCGTCTGACCAAACAGATCTATGCCACCAGGACCGGTGGCATTCTCGGAAGGCAGCTCGCTTTTCCAAAAGGTCGGCAAAACCTGATAAGGCTTTTCTTTTCTCAAACGGCGCCAGAGTTTGCGGCTGCAATAGATGCTGCCCGCTTTCTCCAGCACCGCAGGCCACAAACCCAGCGGGCAACCGCCAATATAGAGCGTCAGTTCGGCCTCGGTCAGGGCCGGCACTGCAATCGGCTCGCCTGGGGCTGCAGGAAAAACGACCGTGTAGGTGCCATCACCATGATCGAGTATGGAACGCTCGATCACTTCCGGGTTCACCGCCGCCATCGAGGCAATCATGGCCAGGAACATGCAATCGCCGATAAAGCCTTGATGAATGGCTTGCGGTTTGATTGCCGCCAGAGGATTATCGATGGCGGCATAAAGAGAGCGATTGGTTCTGGCAACACGGCCGCCGCTGGTTCCCAAAACCAGATCGAAGGCGGCGGAAAGATATCGCGCTCGCCGTTCCATACAGAGGGCATGTAATTTCAAATCGCTGATCGAAACTTTCGCATCGCTCTGCGATATTTCATGAAAAGCGGTGAGCATATAACGCCAGAATAATCGCTCGGCGCTCCCGGTCGGTTTCTCATCAAGAGCTTTTCTAATCTCTTGCTGACTGATTATGCTATTGCTCGAGGTTGAAAGAGAAGAACCCCATTCCTGCACAAGAGCAATTATCGCTTCGCCTTGCTCGGCAGTTTCCTTGATCAACTTCTTCACGCCCTCGAGATCCTGCAATCTGATCCCACCTTTGCCCCAGGTAAAGAGCTTCTCCCGCAGCTGAGTCAGTGCCGTATGCCACTGATTATCGACCAGTGTAGTCATCAAAGTGAGATGATCGTAGCTCAGTCTGAGGAGGGCGAGCAGCTGAGCGTCCTTGCCGACCAGGTCGGTGCTTTGAATGCTGGCCTCAAGCTCCTGCCGGCTCATGATGCCATCGCTGTTGGTATCACCGATGTAGAGTGTCTTGAGGAAAACCGTATCGAGCTGGTTGTAAGACAGCGGGTGCAGCTCTTCTCCTGATGGGGTAAAGACTC
>JAJPJO010000126.1 GCA_021324135.1 Pseudomonadota bacterium | reverse complement strand
AGAGCCTTCATTTGCTCATCGCCTTCCAGTCTGCGCGCGCCGATTACGGTTTTGTCCCGCGTCTGTTCTTTGGAAACGAAAAGATAATTGTCTGCCACTGACGCGACGATCGGTTGATGTGTAATGCACAGAATCTGGTGAGAACGAGCCAGGCTTACGAGCTTATCGCGTGTGGCTTTGAGAATGCGTCCCGACAGTCCGCTGTCGATTTCATCGAAGACTACGGTTGACACCTGATCGGCGCGAGCGAAAATTGTTTTCAGCGCCAGCATGATCCTCGAAAGCTCACCACCCGAGGCGATTTTGGCAAGCGGCATCATCGGCTGGCCCGGGTTTGGAGCGATGAGAAACTCGATCTTGTCGATGCCGTCCTGATTCGGTTCGGGCAGCTCGTGAAATGAGATTTCAAAACGGCAGCGCTCCATCCCCAGATCGGCTAGCTCCCTCAGCACTGATTTAGCTAGAGCTGCAGCAAGTTTTTTGCGTTCACTCGAAAGAGTTCGGCTGGTCTCCAGCATCAAGGATTGCAGGTCGGCCAGTTCCCTTTCAATAGTGCTCAGCTCGAGGGTGGCATTCTCCAGCCTGGCGATCTCATGCGCTAAGCTGTCGCGTCTTTCAATTGCATCCGCGAGAGTCGGACCGTACTTTCGTTTTATGGAAGTGATGATTGAGAGCCTGTCTTCAACATCATTCAGGGTCTGCGGATCGAGATCGAGAGTATCGCGATAGCGACGAATCTCCTGGCTCGCCTCTTCAAGATTGATTAGACTCTCACGCAGGAAACTGGCTGGATTGGCAATGGAATTGTCTAAGTCGATGAGATCATCGAGTTCGCTCACGCTTTCCTGGATGAGATCGCGAGCCGGTCTCTCATTGCGATCGTAGGAACCGTCATGACCGGTTAGCAATGTCAACGCTCGGTCGAGGGCTTCCTCGAGCCTGGCTGCATTGGCGAGAATCTTGTGCCTGTCGCTGAGTTCCTGATCCTCCGATGCGGTCAGAAGGTTCGCTTCATTCAACTCGCCCAGTTGGAACTGAGCCAGATCTAATTTTCTTTGCCGTTCATCATCAGAGATTTGTAAATCATCAAACTGTCTTTTGAGATCCTTAAATCGTGCATGGAGCGTGCGCATTCTTTCCTTCAGATCGCAATGCGTTCTGGTGCCCTGTCCATCAAGAAGTTCCAGCTGAGCGCTGTTTGACAGGAGCGTGCGGATTTCATGCTGGGCGTGAAATGTGATAAGAAATTGCCTTAGCTCACTCAAATGGGTGGCATTCACCGGCATACCGTTGATGCGGGCGCGCGCACCGGATTTGGTGATTTCACGATAGACGACGAGATCGTGAGGATTGTCCGGATCAATCAGCTCTTCTTGCTTTAACCAGGCTTGCACGGGTGAGTTTGGTTCAAAAGTCGCCTCAATCGTGGACTTTTCCTGACCATCTCTGATGCATGAGGCTCCCGCCTTGGCACCAAGGACGATACTGAGGGCGTCGAACAAAATCGATTTGCCCGCGCCCGCCTCGCCGGCAAGAATGTTCAGGCCGGCTGTCCACTCGATTTCGAGACGCTCGATGATCGAAAAGTTTCTGATCGATATATTCTTTAGCACTGATATATATAACCGAGATGGTGTCAAATGCGGTATCAGGCGAAACGCCGATCTCCGCCACCAGTATAATACGGCAGATCGATTTGTGAAGAGGTCAAAGAGCGGCTGAGCTTGCAACTCGGTCTGAGCAGAGGTCTACAGTCCAGGCGGAAGAGTTACATCTGATGGAACGCTCCCGGCATCGCGCTCCAAACTGAGACCGGCGAGCTCAGCGCGAAACTCAGCGAAATGCTTTCGCGCCCGCTGAATGCCAGGCTCGCTCAAATGCTCGCAGTAACTGACAGATAGGGCCTTGAGGTGCGGCAACGCTTCCAGACGCTGGAGCGTGCGGTCCGTTATCGCCGTGCGCGCGAGATCGAGGCGATTAAGCGCGGTTAGCGACGTCAGGAACTCAAGATCGTCATCATTGAATGGCTTGCACGATAATCGCAAATCGCGCAGCTCTTTTAGTTCCTTTATAAACTTGAGTCCGCGAACTGTGATGTTTGTGCTTGAGAGAAGCAGTTGCCTCAGATGAGGCGCTTTTCTAGAGAGCATTGACAGCGTATCATCGCCAATGGCAGGGCAGTTGTCGAGATTTATCCCAAGAAGATTGCGCGTCGATGCCAGCCTCTCTAGACCTCTTATCGTCACGGCTGTATCACGCAATGAAACTATCTGAATAGATTTCGATTTGCTTAGAGTCTGCAGGCCTTCGTCCGTGATTGCGCAGCCCGGTACATCGAGCGAGCTGCATTTTAGATTTTGCAAGTGGACCATTCCCTGATCCGTAAGTTTGGAATCGCCGGCAAGGCTGAGAGAATACACTTGCATTCCAGCAAGTCCGGCCAGATTCTCATCCTCTACTGGTGAGCCGTCGACAATCAGAACAGTCATATGCCGGCTGAGGGCCGAGAAGCTCTTGCCGGCTATCTTGCTTCCTCTTACGACCAAGTTAACAATGCTCTTTCCTTTGGCGACCGATTCAAGCCCTGCATCAGTAATTTGACTTTGCTCTATGTTCAGCACCCTGACAGGATAACGGGCCAGCACTCTTAAGGCAGCATCTGTGAGATGCGGCTGCACGCCCAGGACAACTTCATTTATAGGATCCGGCGGCATGAGACTCAGTTCGTCGTCTTCCAGGTCGTTGACGCGCGCAGCACATATAAGCCTTCCCGGTCGCTTATCAAGCCAAAACAAATCAGCCGCCGATCTTGCTCTGCGCTTTCTCTCCTCAGGCAATTCCTGAGCAGGCAGATTGGCGAAGTCGCGAGAGAACCGTCCAGTCTTGACCTCAGGCGTACGCTTGATCAGCGTCTGCCAAAGCACAAGAGCAGAGGGCACTAAAAGCGATACCATAAAAATTATGAAGGTTACGTGGCGTGCAGCCGGTTGCCTTTTCCTTGGCTCCGCATATGGTACCGTACCAGCCGCCCACTCCACCGCAGCATCGGACGGCCGCCCCTGCTCCAGCGAACGATCGGCCGGCGAATCGCTTTCACTGGAATTGGCTGCCAGGGTTTGCTTTTGAAGATTATCATCGGCTTGGCTGAGAGCCGGTTGCTCGCAGCTGCAAATATCGCTTCGAAAGATCCACTGGGTAAGACTGCCCGGACGTCCTTTCTCTATGCGCTTTCCGCACGCTCGACATAGCCTCAGTTCTTTGCCGTCGGGCGGCTCGACCTGTTGCAAGTCACATGTACATACGGCAATCCAATGCGTAAGACTTGCAGATGTCTGCGATTCCTTTGGTCTGCCGCATTTATTGCAAACTTCTTGGTTCATCTGACCATTGCGGCCGCGGCATTATGTCTCAACCCACGGGCTGAAGAGCATGGATGCTGATTTGAGCAGCGACTTGCTTGGCGATGTCGATGAAAGCGCGCGCCGCCGGTGATTCAGGAGCGCTGATCACAACGGGTTTGCCTGTGTCACCGCCAATACGAACTGAAATGTCGATCGGCACTTCACCAAGGAATGGCACACCATACTCTTCCGCTAGCCGCTTGCCGCCGCCGTGCCCGAAGATGTCGTATCGTTCGCCCGAATCAGCAGGCTGGAAATAACTCATATTCTCGACAAAGCCGAGAACCGGGACACCCATCTGCCGAAACATGGCAAGACCTTTCATGCCATCCAGTAGTGCCACTTCCTGTGGTGTGGTTACAATGACGCCGCCGGACATATCCGTTGCCTGCACCATGGAGAGCTGCGCATCTCCGGTTCCTGGCGGCATGTCTACGAGCAAGTAGTCCAGCTCACCCCAGTCGACGTCGCGCAAGAACTGCCTGATCGCTTTGTCGAGCATGGGCCCGCGCCAGATTAGCGGCGTGTCCTTGGCGACGAAAAATGCCATGGAAATGCATTTGATTCCGTAGTTCTCAGCCGGAATAATGCGGTTGTCTTTGGCAGCCGGCTGGTAATCATCGACGCCGAGCATGATTGGACAGTTGGGACCGGTAATGTCCGAATCCAATATCCCCACTTTAGCGCCCAATCTGGAAAGAGCGGCGGCCAGGTTGATGGCCACTGTAGTTTTGCCGACTCCGCCTTTGCCTGATGTGACGGCGATGATGTGCTTAACGCCGGCAACCGGCTCCTTGTCCGATATTTTGCCGCGGCCGGCCACACTGGCGTCGCATTCGATATCCACCTCTTCAATGCCAGCCAGCTTCAATACAGCGTCCCGGCAATCCTTTTCGATCTTTTCTTTGAGAGGACATGCCGGCGTCGTCAAGGTCAGCTTGAAATGAGCCTTTTTGCCCTGAATGTCGATATTCGAAATCATTCCGAGCGAAACTATATCCTGATGCAGATCGGGGTCCATCACCGTGGATAGCGCCTTTCTGACGTCCTCAATTGTAGTTTTGCTTTTTTGCATCTTATCCGTTCCAAAAATCATCTCTTCCTCTTGATTCAGAGGTCAGACTGAGCCTCCGACACACGTGGCGAGCCTTTCTAACTACACACATCACATGATACGACGTCGAGTCCCGCCAATGCGGAGATGTAATGATATATTCATAGCAAGGGCATTGCCATGCCATTTAGTTTATTTCCGGACTGACCTTTTGGAGCTTGCTCGGGTCTGTATCCTGATCGATAAATAGTTGCAGAGTTTCCTTAATTACCGGCGGCGCGCCGGCACCTTGATTACAGATGCTGCATTGCTTGTACGAGGCTCGCAATTCTGCCACCTTTGTTGTCGTTATGTTTGGACAATTAATCAATTGCAAGTAGGCAAGCTCCGGCAGGTTGCTCATCAGACGAGTCAAGCCGGCATCGGTTATCTTCGCCCCTCCGATGTACAGCCTGCGAAGATGCTTAAGCCGGCAGAGATTTGGCACATCGTCGTCGCTAATTGGCAGACCGCTTACATTGAGGGTGCCCAGGTTTTCAAACCGCCCAATCGCCGGCAAATCTTTTTGAGTCACCTTTGTGCCCTCAATCGCCAGGTACTCCATGTGCGGCAGTCCTTCCGCGATGTCGTTCAGGCCTCGACCGGTCACTTCAGTACAACAGTTCAATTGCAAGTAGCTTAGCAACTTCAATCTGCTCAACTTGCTGAGCGTCTTGTCATTGGCACGAGTTCTTATCAAGCTGATCGATTCCAAAGTCTTATTCTTGTACAGCTCGCCAATAGCCTCGGCGGTGAATTTGTCCTCATTGAGATCGAGTCTTATGAGGGCAGGCATTTGCACGATCGAATCGATGCAACGATCGGTCAATTTATGGCAACTGTTGAGATGAAGCTGGGCCAAATGCGGCAGGGCGATGAGTTTCTTCACATCCTCATCAGTAATGCTCGAATCATCGAAGGAGAGGCGTTTCAAATACTTCAGCTGAACAAGCTGTTCGAAGCCGGCAGGCGACAAATGAGTGCGGCTGAGATCGAGCCCCTCAAGATGAGCGTTGAGAAGATGCTTGAGGCCCTGCCCACTTATGGGCGTTCCGGCAAGACTCATGTTTGAAGAGGTCAGTTGCCACCCCGACAAACAGCCGAGATCAGTGTCTTTCAATCTTTCCGGCCAGACGGGATGGATATAATCGAGAGTGGTATCATCAAGGAAATCGCCTGACCGTTGAAAGGCGAATAGTTCGCTGAATTTTTTGTTGGTCTCCTCATTCAAACGGGCGGACTCAGCTAATGATTGCACCGGATCTGCTGTATCGCCTGATTGGCAGTCCGATACGGCATCTGACGAGCGAGACAGGTAGAGATATGACGCCACCGCGGGTAACACCAGAGCGCCAGCTGTCAAAAAATATAGGGCCATGCGCCGAGGCGACGACCAGGCTTTCTGCAATGCGCTGATGATTGAGACGATGGTGCTGGTTGAATCACGGGCTTCGCTCCCGCTTGATTTGGCTGGACCAATTTCGCTCGGATTTGTCTCTTGCAGGACACTATGCCGGCGCAGGTCTTCCAGGATCTCGTCCAGCGCTTGCCCTAATTCAGCCATACTCTGCCATCGGGACGCCGGATCTTTGGCCAGCATTTTGTCGAGGCAATATTGCAGGTCCGGGGGATGCACCAGATCTGGTGTCACATCGATTAGCCTGGGATGAGGCTGCTCCCTGTGCTTGCCCAAAATCTCGAATATATCCGAGCCCGTAAACAACGTCTTGCCAGTAAGCATGTTAAAAAGGATGCAACCCATGGAATAAATGTCCGAGCGCTCGTTCCCCCTTCTGCCCGACGCTTGCTCCGGGCTCATGAATAGAGGGCTTCCGTAAAACTTCCCGGCATGAGTCGCCTCAGTGTTTTGAGTCTCGTGCGCCAGACCGAAGTCGACGATTACAGGCCGGCCTTTCCTCCAGCCATTGGTACCCAGCCCATCAAATTTGCCGCTCTCACTTCCCTGCGCGGTGCTCGATGGCTCGATTCGATTGACAATGATGTTGGAGGTTTTGAGATCGCGATGAGCCAGTCCTTTGTTATGCGCGTGCGTCATACCGTCGCAGAGCTGAACCATCATACTCAATGCCTCAATTGGCGAGAGAGGACCGTTTTTGCAGAGCAGCTGCTCGAGACTGTCGCCGTCAACAAATTCAGTAATCAAATAGGCATGGTTGTTTTTCGTGATGCCGAAATTGAGCACGTGCACGAGATTCGGGTGCGACAGTTTGGCGGCCGCCTTCGCCTCTTTCTGAAATGCAATCAGCCGCTTCTTACTCGGTTCCTTCAATATTTTGATGGCCACTGCTTTATCGAGCACACAGTCGTGGGCGCTGAAAATATCGCTTGTGGCGCCGCTGTCCACATACAAGAGGTCGGAGTAGCGATTGCCGAGCGCATCAAGAACATCCCCGGGCACGGATGTCCTACGGCTGCTCGCACCCGGCTGCGACTGGCGCCCGTTAGATGCGGAGAAGTGGTTGCCGTCCTCTATCTTCACGGGGTGGACTCTTGCTTGGGCAGGGATTCAATCAGCTCATACTCTAAGCGTTTTATACCCAAGCCGCCGCCAAAGTCGTTGATGCAAAAGATTAACTGTTTATTCCGGGAATTCTTGGCGCTCAAGCATTTGCGGCGCCGGACTTTTCACCTCAGCGATAAAACCTCGAGGAGCAAATCCTCAAAGGCCGCCTTATCTATTTGCGTTGCCACCTGAACTTTTCGGCCGAACAAGCTCGTGGCTGTACGTCCCTGATTCTTGCCGCTCGTGCTTACATCGATCTTCATTTCCTTAAAGGTAAACAGCGACGACTGCATGGCAGCGGCAACCGTGACCGTATTCCAGAAGTAATACTCGAATCCTTTTACCAGAGACCAGAGCGTCGAGGCGAGCTTCGATGCTTTGGACGAGCTCTGGCTTTCCAGGCGCGCCAGAAATTCTTTTGTTACCGGCAACTGATTGGTCAAATCAAGAGTGATCAACTTAATCGGAATCTTCGTGTCCAGCACCGCCTTTAGTGCGAACGGATCGGCATAGGCATTCCATTCGGCGCTGCCATCATGCCCTTCTTCTTCGACATTGCCGGGCGCATTAATCGCACCGATCATGGCAATCAATTCCTTTATGTTTCCGGCAACCTCGGGTTGATCCTTAAGCAGCTTCGCCAGATTTGTCAACGGTCCGGTTGTCACCACCTGTAGTGGCACCCTCGAATTAGATAAGCAATCGCCGAAAACCGCTTCCGTGCGCCTCGGTCTGCCCTGCTGGTACGGCTCCTTCAAATAGTTTTCACCGAAGAGGGGCAGCTCGTTGATGATGTGGCTTTCGCGCCGCCAACTATCCGGAAATGGATTGGGCATCTCCTCCGGACAAACAGCAATTTCCGCACCCTCCAGATCGAGATAAGTGGCAATCTTGACCAGTGCCTCGTAGGCTTGATCGGCATAGCAGTCGCTGTTGGTGACGCCGATAGCTTGCAGATCCACATCCGGCGCTAACCAGAGGAGGACCGTCGCTATCAGGTCGTCCACATGACCACCACAATCGTGCAATGTCGGCTGACTCATTCAAGCAAGTTTACTTGGAGCTAAACGGCATTGCATTAGCGGGGCTGTTTGAAGTTTAAACTTGTCTACAAAATGGAGAAGATCATCCAAACGCTCAGGCACCTGCTAAAAGATCCCAAGCTGCATCAAGCATTCTTCCGACGCCATGGTTTTGGGATCCCAGCGCGGAGACCAGACAAGCTCGATCTTCGTCTCTTTCACCCAGGGCAATTTCTTGACTGCCTGGTGGGCTTGTGCCTGGATGACACCACCAAGCGGACAGGCTGGGCTGGTGAGCGTCATCTTCACAGTGACATTCGAATCTTCCACTTTGATATCGTAGATCAGTCCCAGATCCACAATGCTCAGCCCGAGCTCGGGATCGACGACAGTCCGCAAGTTTTCTCTGACGACATCTTCTTGCAACGTAGACATTTCTCTTACAACCTCATTTGCTTAAGCAAGCGAAAAGTTATTTGTCAAGATTGTTTATCCCTTCCAACAGCGTGTTCCAGGGAAGCAAAGCACATTTGATTCGCACCGGATATTTTTTCACGCCTTGAAGCGCTTCCAGCTCCTCAAACTCCTCGGGAAGCTCCACTTCGCTGCCTTTAGCAAGCATCATGTCTTTGAACGTTGCGATTATTTTGTTCGCCTCCTCGACGCTCTTACCGAGCACAGCCTCGGTCATCATAGAACCAGATGCGGTATTAATCGAGCACCCTTTGGCCTCGAGTTTGACATCATCTATGGTGCCGTCCTTGACCTTGAGGTAAAGAACAAGCTCATCGCCGCACAGCGGATTAACGCCCTCGACACGCGCGCTGGCGTCTTGGATGAACCCATGATTCCTGGGGTGGTGATAATGATCGAGAATGGTCTCGCGGTAGAGATCATCGGCAAGAGACATGACCAAAGACTTTCTTAGCCTCCTTGAGAGCGGAAATGAAAACGTCGATATCATCCTTAGAGTTGTAGATATAGAAACTGGCTCGAGCAGTGCCGCTGACGCCCAGATCATGCATCAGGGGTTGGCAGCAATGATGACCGGCTCGGATGGCTACGCCTGCTTCATCGAGCATTTGCCCGAGATCGTGGGGATGGATGTCGGCGAAGTTGAATGAAATCACTCCACCTTTATTTTCCGCATCGGCAGGTCCGTAGATCTTTATGTCATCGAGCTCCCTGAGACGCTTGAGAGCGTACGATGTAATTTCGATCTCATGCTCTCGAATATTATTCATGCCGAGCTCGCTCAAGTAATCTATAGCCGCACCACTGGCGATGACATCGGCGATGTTCGGCGTACCCGCCTCGAACTTCCAGGGCAGTTCGTTGAACTTCGTCCGCTCTCTGTGCACTGAGCTGATCATGTCGCCGCCAAAGAGCAGTGGCGGCATCTTATCCAGCAGCTCTTCCTTACCATACAAAACGCCGACACCAGTTGGTCCCAGCATCTTATGGAAAGAGAAAACCAGAAAATCGACATCGAGCTCGCGAACCGATGTTTCGAGGTGCGCGACGCCCTGCGCTCCATCAAGAAGGAAGACCGCCCCCTGTGCATGAGCCATCTGAGCCAGTTTAGCCACTGGCGTGATCGTGCCGAGCACATTCGACATTTGAGTGATGGCAACAATTTTCGTCTTTGATCCGATGACGTTCTGAGCCAGAGCCAGATCAATTTGGCCATCATCAGTCAGCTCGAGGAAGCGCAGCTTCGCTCCCTTTTCATTAGCAAGCTGCTGCCAGGGAACGAAGTTCGAGTGATGCTCCATGGCCGAGATGACGATCTCGTCGCCCTCTTTTAAATTATTTCTTCCCCATGAGCTTGCCACCAGATTGATCGCTTCAGTGGCGTTGCGCGTGAAGATGATTTCGCGCTCGGAGGCTGCATCGATAAAGTTTCGCACTTTCTCCCGAACACCTTCAAAGGCGGCCGTCGCTTCTTCGCTGAGCGTGTGCAAACCTCTGTGGATATTGGCGTTGTAATACTCGTAATAATGCTTGAGCGCATCGATAACGACGCCGGGCTTTTGAGAAGTGGCGGCATTGTCGAGATAGACCAGGCGCCTGCCGTTTACAAGGCGGCTCAGTATCGGAGAATCTCGGCTAATTTTAGCTGTGTCGAGCATGGCGCTTCTTTCTCTTACTGGCTCATCAACAATAATCTTTGGCGTAGCCAACAACTGATGATTCATTGTTCTCCTCATTGTCTTTTGCTTGCTCTTCTTCTGCAGCATTGCTTTTCCGCTTCCAGTCCGGCTTCCCTGGCGCATCGCCGGCTCAGGTAGCGCTCCTCGCTTTCGACCTCACCCAGACATCATCGCCCCGCACCTCAACATCATATGTCGGTATCGGGCGCACCGCCGGCAGACAAAGCGCCTTGCCGTTGCGCACATCAAAGCGCGCCCCATGGCGTGGACACTCGATCTCGAAGTGATCCAGCTCACCCTCGCCAAGCGGTCCGTCATCATGCGAGCAAAGGTCGGCTACGGCAAAGAAACTTCCCGAGACGTTGCACAGGGCAATCGCTTCGCCATCCAACTCGACGACTTTAACCTGACCATCGGGGATATCGGCGGTCGAGGCAGCTTTGACAAAGTCATTTTCATTAGCCACGATCGATCACCTGCGATTTGCCGTGTATCTTCTCGGCTACCAAATCCTCGATCCAATCTCTTGCCCCGGCAATCGGGCAGGTCGATAACACCGTGTTGAAGAAACCGGAGACAATCAGCTCTTCCGCCTCCTTCTCATCAAGCCCGCGGCTCATCAGATAAAAAACCTGGTTCTTGTCCACCGGACCGACGGTGGCGCCATGCGAGCACTTAACGTCATCGGTGAGAATCTCGAGCCGCGGAATTGATTCGGCTTTTGCCTCGCGGCTGAGCAATAGATTCTTGTTCGACTGATAGGCATCAGTGCGGGCGCCGTTTAAGGACACTACGATGTTCCCCTGGTACGAGGAGGCGGAGCTGCCTTTGAGGGCCACTCTGAAGTTGATATTGGATTTGGTATCAGGGGCGTCGTGGTGCTGGACGGTATTGTAAGCCAGATGTTCCGACAAATCGCCGAGCGCCACACCGAACACATCGGCTGATGCACCACGGGCGGTGAGAAGCGTAATGATGTCCGATTTCAACTGACCGCCGCCAAGCCCGACTGTGAGCGAGTAAAAGCGGGCATCGCGATCGATCTGGTTGTAATTGCGATTTGAGGAGAACGTTCCGCTCGACAGATGCTGAATTTCAAGATAATTGATTTCCGAGCCGCCCCTGGCATAAACATCCACGAGCGCCGAGGTGAGAAACCAGTGGCGCTTGCTCTTTCCAGACTTGCCTGCACTGGCGCCGCCGGTGGTCTGCGCTTCATCGGTGGTTTTCACAGAGGAGCTAATACTGGTGGCACTGGCAAGAATATTGATCAGGTTGATGCCGCTGCCTTCATCGGCGGCGATTACAGTGCGAGGGAAAACGGCATGATTAGCCGGCTCCGCACTGAAGAGATTGACGATGAGAAACGGTTCTTCCACATGGATGTTTTTCGGCGCGTAAAGGAATACGCCTTGCTTGAAAAACGCCGCTGCCATCAAGGCAAGCTTGCCATCACCAGATTTGATACCACTCGACAAATATTCTTTGATCAGTTGCTCGTGCTTATTGAGCCCTTCCTGCAGCTCGACGAAGACCAGCCCGCGTTCAGCCAGCTCCGGATTAAGCTCCAGCTCAACAAATTCACCATCGACAAAATAGACGGCTCCAGCTACTTTTGGAAAGTAGCTCTGCAGCTTAGCTTGAAAATTCCGGCTCTGGGTTTTTCCGCTTTGACGGGCTCGTTCCTTTCCCTCAGCAGAGCGCGGCTCCAGCTGGACAAGCGATGAAAGCTCAAGTGTCTCGACGAGAGTCTTGCGCCATTCATCCATTTTCACTGTTGGAACGGCCGTTTCTCCGTACGCTTGCCATGCCGCCAGGCGCAACTTTTCGACCCAGGCGGGACCGCCGGCTTGCTTAGCGAGCTCGCCGAGGTTTTCACTGCATATGGTGCTCACCTTTGTGGACTCCGTCATAATCAAACTCACTTTTATCCCACCGAACCTTCCATTTCAAGTTGAATCAAGCGGTTCAGCTCTACGGCATATTCAAGCGGCAGCTCCTTGGTGAACGGCTCGAAGAATCCGTTTACCACCATAGCTTTCGCTTCATCTTCGCTAAGACCGCGACTCATGATGTAGAAGAGTTGTTCTTCACCGACTTTTGAAACGGTGGCTTCATGCTCGACCGACACATCCTTTTCGTCTATTTCCATGGTTGGATATGTGTCGGAGCGCGACTGCTCATCAAGCAGAAGGGCATCGCATTTGACGGACGTCTTGACGCCGGTGGCGCCGGGATAGACTTTTACAAGACCGCGATATGAGGTCCTGCCGCCGTCCTTTGAGATCGACTTGGATGTGACGATTGAGGTCGTATTTGGTGCAGCGTGTACGATTTTGGCACCGGCATCCTGGTGTTGATCGTGGCCGGCAAAGGCGACTGACAACACTTCACCATGAGCGCGTTCGCCCATCAGGTAGATGGAGGGATACTTCATGGTTAGCTTCGAGCCGAGGTTGCCGTCAACCCACTCGACCTTGGCGTCTTCGTGGGCAACGGCGCGCTTGGTCACGAGGTTGTACACGTTGCGCGACCAGTTCTGGATGGTCGTGTAACGGATGTGCGCCCCTTCCTTGGCGATCAATTCCACTACAGCCGAGTGCAGCGAATCGGTCGTGTATATAGGAGCAGTGCAGCCTTCAATGTAGTGAATAAAGCTGCCCGGCTCGGCGATGATGAGCGTGCGCTCAAATTGCCCCATATTCTCGGCATTGATCCGGAAGTAGGCTTGCAGCGGAATTTCAACTTTGACACCAGGTGGCACCCAGATGAAACTGCCGCCGGACCAGACTGCGGAGTTGAGAGCGGAGAACTTGTTGTCGGCCGCCGGAATAACAGTGGCGAAATGTTTGCGCACGATGTCTTCGTGCTCTCTCAAACCTGAGTCCATGTCAAGGAAGATGACGCCTTGCTTTTCGAGGTCTTCGCGAATCGAGTGATAGACCACTTCCGATTCGTACTGCGCCGTAACGCCAGCCAGAAACTTACGTTCGGCCTCCGGAATACCGAGGCGATCGAACGTTTTCTTAATCCCTTCCGGCACATCTTCCCAGTTCTTCTCACCCTTTTCCGAGGGTTTGATGTAATAGTAGATGCCTTCGAAATCGATGTCTCCGAGCAACTTTGTATTGCCCCATGTCGGCATCGGCTTCTTCAAAAAGATGTCCAGAGCGCGCAGGCGGAAATCGAGCATCCACTGCGGTTCATTCTTCATGCGCGAGATGCTCGTGACGATTTCTCTCGTCAAACCCTTTCCGGATTTGAAGATGTAATTTTCTTCGTCTCGGAAGCCGTACTTATAGTCGTTTCCGATATCTTTGATTTTAGGATCGTAGGACAATTCTGCCGACATAACCGCTGTTTCCTCTAGTGAATTCTTCTTCTAAACCTCTGCTCAGGTCGTTTTGACATTTACCTCAGGCGCTTTCGCACCAGCCGGGACAAGCTCTTGCGTAACCCAGTCGTAACCTTGCTCTTCAAGTTTCTTCGACAGCTCCGGTCCACCGGATGCGACGATCTTGCCGTCGTGGAAGACATGAACGAAGGTTGGCTCGACATAGTTGAGAATCCGCTGATAGTGCGTGATCAGCAAGATGCCTCTTTCTCCGCTCATCAAATTGTTGACGCCGCTTGATACCGTCTTTAGTGCATCGATATCGAGACCGGAATCCGTCTCATCGAGCACCGCCACACTTGGTTTGAGCATTGAGAGCTGCAAGATCTCGAGCCGTTTTTTCTCACCGCCGGAGAATCCGTCATTGACATAACGGGACAAAAACTCTTTGGGAACGCCCAGTTTGTCCATGCTTTCCATAAGCTCTTTGCGGAACTCTTTGATCGGCACTTCTTTACCGCGAACGGCATTGACCGAGGCTCTAAGGAAGTTGGAAACCGATACTCCCGGAATGGCAACCGGATATTGGAAGGCGAGCGATAATCCCCGGCAGGCGCGCTCGTTGGGCTTCAGCCCGGTGATGTCCTCGCCCTTGAAGATTATGCGACCTTTCGTGATCGTGTAATTCGGATGGCCCATGAGGGCATAAGAAAGGGTCGATTTGCCGGAGCCGTTGCGCCCCATCAAGGCATGCACCTCGCCATTGTCGATGGTCAAATCGACACCCTTGAGAATGTGTTTGCCGTCGACTTCAACGTGCAGGTCTTCAATTTTGAGTAGGGCTGCCTTATTGTTCATTGCCGTCTGTGCCTTGCTTTCCTTCTGAGTTTCTACTGCTGTGATCTCTGCTTGCCGCTTCTTAAGCCTGTTTTACCTGGAGCCCCCTTTCTTATCTATACGCCTCTCAGCCTTCCTGACTGGGTTTTCCAACCTTTCTGCCTGGCGGGTTTCGACCTCTTAATCTGCGGCTTTGCCGCATCTTCAGGTTGTCGGTTCACCATCACAGATCGATGCGTCTGGCTCCGGTGGCTGTCTGCTAAGCTCCTGGGAGCTCTTCATGCCTGCTCACCACCGCGTGCGGCTCAGGCTATCCTTTCCTTGCAATCTCATAAATCGTACTCTTTTTGCTCTTGGTAACGACTTAAAAGATCCTCAACCTTCTGATTTTATGGCTTTTACATATAAAATAGTATCAAAAATCTACAAATGTTTAGCGGGTTTAATAATGCTTTCATGGGTCAACCTGTGGGGTTTCCAAAAGTGCGTTATCTTAGTAAGTGGGGAGCAAAGTGGTTTTCAGCCGTTTCCATTTTTATCTTCACTTTCCTCCGAGTCACAAGCCTGTCGGTCTTAATTCTTCGAAAAGCAGCAGGCAAGCCAGGATCGAACGATCGGTCCGCATTAAAAGCTTTTCAATCTTGACGAGGATGCGCTGTTACAAATGATTACGCACCAATTGAGCCAAAACCCCGACAACACGCAGGAAGCGATCCTCCTCTACTTGAAGAAGGAGAGTGAGATGACCGTGCAGGCACTCTGCGAGGTTCTCAATATCACAGCCATGGCTGTGCGGCGCCATCTGCAGGTTTTGCAAAACGACGGTCTGGTTGAGTCTCGGATCGTGCGACAGTCTCGGGGCAGACCGACATACAAATACCGTTTGTCAAACAAAGCCGAATCCCTCTTCCCGTCAGGTTTTCAAAACCTGGCTATGGATCTGCTCGATGCCGTTTACGAGCAGTCCGGTCATAAGGGTGTAATGGAGCTGTTGTCATTCCGGAACCGCAAACGCATGATCCGTCTCAGGCAGCGGGTTGAGAACAAGGATTTGCGCGAGCGGGTCAAGGAAGTCTCAAAAATCTTTTCAGAAGACGGTTATATGACCGACTGGAAAGAGCTGGATGACGGCAACTTCTTTATCTTCCAGCAACATTGCGCTTTGCATGATATCGCCAATCAGTATCGCCAGGTCTGCGCCCTGGAGCCGCAACTCATGGAAGATTTGCTCGGCGTCAAAGTGACGCGCGAGAAGTACATGTTGAAGAATGACTCGGTGTGCGGCTATCTAATTCATCGCCAAAGCGAAGCGTCGGTTCAGAGCCAGAGTTAGATACCCTTGAGCTCCCAGTCGCTGGTCGGCAAGCGCGGCGAGATCGTAGAGAGTTTCACGAAGTTAGCGGGTCCGCGCGCGGCGATTGGCAGACCGCCGGTGATGACGATGTTGTCTTTGGCCGCTACCAGTCCTCGGCGCAATAAAGTTTGCTCGACCATGTTCAATGTAGAGATCGAATCGCTGACTTCGGTCAGCATGATCGGTGTCGTTCCCCACAAGAGCGTCAGCTGGTTGTAAACGTGGTTATGCTGGGTGAGAGCGATAATCGGCGCGGGCGGCCGCAATTGAGAAATCAAGCGCGCAGTGGCACCACTCTTGGTGAATGTGGCGATCAATCGCGCCTTCAAATCGATGGCCATTTCGCAAGCGGCATGAGCGATCGCATAAGCGCTGGACGGCATCTCACGCTCCGGCAGAGGTCTTCGCTCCTGCATCGCTTCCACCGTGTTAGCGATTCGCTCCATCATCCTCACGGCATTGATCGGATATTTGCCGGTAGCCGTTTCCTCTGAAAGCATGACGGCATCGGTTCCGTCAAAGATAGCGTTCGCGACGTCTGAAGCCTCCGCTCTGGTCGGCCGGGGATTGTTTACCATCGAGTCGAGCATTTGCGTAGCGGTAATGACGGGCTTGCCTTTCGCGATCGCTTTCTTGGTGATCAGCTTTTGAACAGGCGGCACCTTCTCCGGTGGCAACTCGACGCCAAGATCGCCACGGGCGATCATGACACCATCTGTGACATCAAGAATTTCGTCGAGGTGATCGATTGCTTCGGGTTTCTCCAGCTTCGCAATTACCATCGGCGTCGGCCAGTGGTCGGCCATCAGCTCGCGCAACTCGATGATGTCCTGAGCATCACGAACGAATGAAAGCGCTACAAAATCGACTTCACACTTCAAGCCGAAGGCCAGATCGGCCCGATCCTTCTCAGTCAAAGCCGGGATAGAGAGCCTGACTCCAGGGATGTTTATGCCTTGATTATTTTTTAGAACGCCGCCGGTCACGACTTCGCAATTGCAGTCCGTATCAGTGGTTGAAACGACGTTAAGCTCCATCAAGCCATCATCCAGAAGGATCACGTCGCCACGTTTCACTTCTCTGGCAAGCGGCTCGTAATTGGTCGTCACACTGGCAATATCACCGGGCACTTTTCGGCTCGTGAGCGTGAATTGCGCCCCTGTGATCAGCTCGATTGTGCCGTCTTTCAATTTCCCGGTGCGCAGCTTCGGTCCCGATAGATCGAGCAGAATGCCAACCGGCTTATCCATTCTGGCGCTCAATTCACGAATGTCGGCGCAAACCTCCTGCATGAAGCTGTGCTCGGCATGCGAACAATTGATCCTTACGACATCCATGCCTTCTTCAATCATGGACTCGAGTGTCTTGAGATCTCTACATGCAGGTCCTATCGTTGCGACAATTTTGGTGCGAGCCACAAGAGCATCCTCGGTCAAAAAGCGGGAGACAATTCAACTAAAAGACGGTACAACAGTGCGCGCCAGTTGTCCTGAGTTGGCAAAGAAATATGTCTACGATGAGCAGTAATTACCTTGGAGTTAGTCTCCAAAACGAATGCGCCATCAGCTTCGGCCGAGCCAAGTTATGCTACAGAAGCCTGACGGAATCAGCCAAAGCTAGACAGACTGCCACTTATAAAGTATTATTAAGGTGGCTGCTCTGTTAGAAACCGCATAGAGAGCCGATCTGGAAACATCTCGTTCTTGCTAAAAGGCGGCTGCTCGCCGCCGACCCTAAACCTTATTCTCGGGCGGCTCAGTCGAAGACCGCCTGAGTGTCTGATGCACCTATTCTTCTTCTACGAGGCTGCCGTATGTCCAGTCTTCAGATGTTGCTTTGCTTTTTGATTTTTTCCCATTTCTGCACCTGGGCAAACCAGCTCCAATCGGCTCTGGATGCGCCTCATGCTCCACGGTTCTTAGACGATGCAAAATGCGCCACTCAAGAATCAAGCGAGCCGGACGCGTGGAAACGATTGAAAGCAGGTGAGGTACTGGTCAGCTCCAGTGAGGAAGGTCAAACAAAATTTGTCGTCTCGAGAATCCTGATTGCCCAGCCGCCTGACAAGGTCTGGCAGGTGCTCGCCAATCCGTTCGAGTTCGAGCGCAAGATATCACCACGCATGAGTAAAGTTCAGGTTCTGCACGATGCCCCAGAGCGCTCGGTGTTGCGCTGCCGGATGGATATTTTTCCGCCGATTCCATCGATCTCGTACGACGTGGAGTCGACCTATCGCCCGCTGGAGGAGGTCGCGTTCCATCGCATCGGCGGGGCATTCAAAGATTTTAAGGGATGCTGGGGGTTGCGACCACATGAAAACGGTGCCAGCACCGAGGTAATCTATTCAATGTACATTGATACCGGATTGCCGGTGCCGCAGTGGATAGTACGCAAAGCCATCAAGATGGAATTGCCGCGAACACTGCTGGCGCTCCGCAAAAGAATCATTCATCCCGCCACTACACACGGTGCCGAAGAAACGCGCTCGATTCTGGCCGTCCATCCACTGACTACTGCGCATACGGCAATACCGGTGCACAACGTTCCGACCACGCATCAAAGAGATTGATTGTCTCTGTCGAGGCGCTCTCAGCGGTCAAAATATAGAAACGCGCCGTGAAGGTTCACGAACGCAATTCGGAGCGCTCTAATGCCGATATCCAATCTCGGCACCATTGGATTTGCACCGCCCTCGGTGGCACATGCCTGCCAATCACGGCGGGACGGATGGTTGGCATGGCAAGTGCAAGCGCCTCCGCCCGTGGTGGCGGAAACGGTGCTGGCGGAAACGGTGGCATCGGCACTATGGGTGTGGCACCAGACCCAATGCTTCTAGCACTCTTAGTGCCTGACATATCTTATTTGTAAAATCTCGAATCGACGGAAAAGTGCAACAAGCGAAAGACTGATGAGCAGTGGTTTTGCAGCTCCTACGATAGCTTCGCCAGATGAAACTTGACATACATAGATATGTCACAGCCTAAGGGTTTAATAGCCTACTGCTCCATAAACCCATGTCTCCAGGCGGACTCGAGCCGTTCCGTACGTTTGCCACAGCCTCACTGGCCGCGGGCGGCTTACTTCCTGGAAGTGGTACTAGCCGCGATACTATTTGAAGCGCCTGTCAGCTTGAAGTTATCGAGAGACAATTCAGGGAAGCAGTTGTCGATCGACTCGATCTCAGCCAGTTTTCCTTCGT
>JAJPJO010000116.1 GCA_021324135.1 Pseudomonadota bacterium | reverse complement strand
GGGATCAAGTTGATACGATCGCTGATAAGCTGCAATGGCTTCCTTGTGTCTTTTGAGATGAACCAGGGAGCTGGCGAGATAGTAGTGGGCAAGGGCATTCTGAGGCTCCTGCTGCGTGACGCGCTTTATGTAGAAAACGGCCCTTGGATAATCGCCCTTTTTGAATTCATTCAATCCAAGTGTGTAAAAACGACTTGCCTGACCGGCATGTGATGCGCTAACTGCCCAGAGCGGAGAACATGATATGGCTGCGAGCAACAAAGTGCCGGCGGTAACCATGCCGACTTTTGCATAAATGTGCTTTTGCGAATGTCGTCGTTTGACCATGATCTCATGCGCCTCAATCCTATTCTAATCGAATTAATGGATTAGGAAAGTGCCAGATCTCCTTAGTCTCCGCAGGCTATCGTCAATCAGACATAATCGCCAAGCAAAAGGTGCTGCGGTCTTTTGCAGCCGCAGCACCGATGATTGTATGGTTAACGATGATTGTGTGGTTACCGGCGATTGTATGGTTACAGGCGGTGATCGTCTGGTTACCGGTTGTCTGGTTACCGGCGATCCTTGCAGTTCTTCGTCTAGTTGTCGTTACTCTGCATGGAAAGCGCTGCGTTCTTTGCTCGGCCTCGGTCAGCTTGGCTTCGGTCAATGTCCGGCTTCGCTGTTTTGGGAACGCTCATGTCCAGCGAAAGATCGCGTGCCGTTTTGATCGTCAAAAGATCAACCAGTTGCGAGGCACCAGAGCCAGACACAGGTTGCGCTCCGCCAACACTGCCGCCCATCACGATTGAGGGCACCCAGCTGCCGTTGTAGCCTTTGATTGCCTCGGCATACATCTCGTTCACTTTCTCGTAGGTAGCGAGTTTCTTGTCGAGCGCGCCGTCGGCAGACATGACAAGTTTGCGGGCCGCCGCTTCGCCCTCACCCCGGAGGATGGCGGCTTTCTTCTCGTTCATAGCCGTCTGGACTTCGAGCGCCGATACATCACGTTTCTTCTCAGCTGATGTAACCGCAGTCGCTTTCTCGACTTCCTGAGCCCACTTGGCTTTGGCAGCTTCGGCCTCACCTTGTTTTGCTGCCGTGATCGCCGCTTGCTCAGCCTTTTTCGCTTCGGCAATGGCAATGGAAACACCGACTATAGCCTGCTGTTGCATGGCGATCTGCCGCTCGACTTCCGATGGATAGTGAATGTCATTCATCGACAGGTTGTAGGTCAAGATGCCGAACTCCTTGAGCGGCGACTCGATAACGTGCTTCGGTCTGCCGCCATCCATCTTTATCCGAACGATGTTCACCGTTTTATCCTGCCCGGACATCGGGTCTTTGATTTTCTGCGGCTTTGTCTCGGTTTCGAAAACACCGAGGTCGACTTGTTCTTGTATGTCGGCGAGCAATTCGTTCTTTCTCTCTGCGTATGACTCGGTACTGCTCATGAGGGGACCAGCCGTATACACCGCTTTCTCGAGCACCGTTCTAATCAATTGCTTGGTCACTGCTTCCGGGCTTCCATATTTCGCATGGATTCTGTTTAGATGAACGACATCCATCGGCATCTCCCAGCTTATGGAACCACTGATGGTGGCTTGTGCACCGTCATTGAATCGGATCCTCAAAGATTGATCGCGGTCGCCTTGCTCATCACCTTTGGACGAGAACCAGAATTGATCGCGCTTTGGATAACGCGTTACCTTGCCCCACCAACTGAGTTGCGTGCCGGGCGTGGTGTACCAATTCAAGGTGCCAACGATCGGTAGTTGAACGACCATGATCGTGTTTGCGTCATTGGTTGCCACAGCGCCTTCAAGAAGCACGCCGGAAACTCCTAGTATTGCCACGGTGCTGGCTGCAATAATGCCAAGTCTGATTCTACTCATAGTGTGCTCCAGTGGCTCTCTGAGCCATGTTTCATCTGCTGACAAATTTTTGTTTAAACGTTTTTTCTGTTCTTGGGCAAACGATTGCGACGAACGAATTTTGCCCAAACCTCATCACAAGCCGAATGGAACGGGCCTGCGATCGCCATGTTTTAGGTCAATTTCTTGAGGGATAACTAAACTAAAGTCGTTTGTTCTTGAGGCGGGTTTTGTTCTTACATCTCTTTCTTTTTTCCGCTTCTATCGTTCCGAACCGCAACGCCTTATGTGCACTACTCTATAACAAATGCTTGACATCCGCGTCTTTCTTAGCAATGTGTTTGCATTTTCTGGTCAGGTAAACAGTTTACTCAGCGAGCTTTCCTTTCACATGCTTCTCATAGATCTGATCTTGGCTAGCTCTTAACCCATCCTGGTTTGCCTTCAGTCCGGCACCGCTCGTGGTACCGCCTGGTGCCGGCTCGGTTTTCATTTGATCCGATGCACCGTCGCTTCTCAATTGATCGGAGCCTGCATCCTTAATTCGTAAAATGCTGAAGTGCGCATCCGGAAGCGGTTTCTGATTTGGGTTGGCTTTGAAATTGCGGACGTATAATCCAGTGCCGTTCGGATCGAGGGCGGGACCATAAGGCGAAGGACCTTGCTTCATTTGCTCCTCGAGGTTTCTGGCGACATTGTCCAGATCTTGCTGGCGAGCTTGGGACCATGCTTGGTACAGAGCAGAGCGCTCCTTGGCTGCTTGCTGCTCGTATTGCGCTTTTTGCTCCGCTTCCTGGCGAATTTGATCGGCGCGCGCCTGGAGATTCTGTGAATAATACCTGCCGTAGCGTCCATAGCCAAAGCCGCCTATCGGAACGGAACTGTACAGAGCATCAACGTCTCGGTTGGCTTGTTCTCTGATTTCGCGCCCTTTCCACTCGCCGCCCTTGACCTGGCTGTTGGCCATATCGCTGGCGTAGACCTGATTGTTGTGTTTCGCCGTCTCGACCTGTCGCCTGATATTGCTCAGGGCATTATCAATCGAAGGATTGGTTCGGCTCGGACTTTCATTCAATTCAGTGTTCGGAGACAACTGAGTGCCGCTGCGCAGCTCATTTCTCAACAGAGCTTGTGCATACTTAGAAAGTGACCCATTAGCAGCCGTGCCTTGACCTGGCAGGTTGGGATCACCGGCGCTTTCGTTCCCCGGGAGATTGGGATTGAAATTGCCGCTGTGGATAGAGTTAAAAGAGGAGGTCGACGAAAGCGGCGAGGGCGGAATCGAGCTGACACCGTAGGCGGCAAGTGCCTCCCGGCAATAGGTCGCCACCGGTCCGTTGGGCGACAGGCTCAATGCCGTTCGATACTCTCTGATTGCCTCCTGGGCTCGCATTCGTTTGGCAAGATAGTTAGCCATGTAATAGTGCGACGTGGCATCTTGCGGATTGCGCGACAGGAGCGCGCGATAATGATTCTCGCCTGGATCGATCGCGGTATTTTGGGCGGATGCCTTCTGTGCAGGAAGTGAGCAGAAGGCCAATACACTAAGTGCAAGACAAGCAATACAACGCTTTTTCATAGTTACTAAATCTTTTCTGGGAGAGTCCGAACAAAAGGCTAATTGCGATACGTGCTGCCGGGACGGGCGTTTGATCTCGAAAAGACGAACGGTTGTAAACATTGTTCCCCAAAAACGCCTTTTTACTTCCTTGAAATGGCGGCGCGCCGCGTGGCAATATAAGGATCATGTCAATTCGTGGCAACATCACTGTTCTCTCGATTGGGCTGGCAGCATTGACCTGCACTGCCCCCTTGCCCGCGGCAATTGCAACAGCCGAGCTGGATGTAGAGCCGGATGGACCAACAACCACGATAACGAGCCCGAGGGCGACTCCCCCGCGCAAAGATGCAACTGGTTCAACACCCGACTCATTACCGTCCAGCGCCACTGATGAGAGTTTCAATGATGCCCGGCGAACTGATGCCCTGGCGCCCGGCTTGCCGAATTCCTCGCCAGCGAATGGCGTTGAACCAAGCGCCCAGGATGCGTATCAACCCATCGATCAAGCAAGCACACGGAACAACATGGGCGCAGGCAACACGCTGTACTCCATTCGCCTTCCCCTGGCAATCACCGGATCGCGCATTCCTGTAATCCAGAGCGTTTCACCGCGCCAACCTTCCCGGCACGTCTACATCCCGATGCCTTCAGGAGAGGCGAACCTGAACGCCGTCGATCAGCCTTTATCCTGGCGAGCCGCAGCTGAAGCGATTCGCAACCAACCGCCGTCCAAGAGCTTGATTGTCAGGTCATTCAATGCAGACATGCAGACGACCCAGCGTTGCATAATTCAAGAGTGCGAATCGTCCGGGTTCCGACTTTCAGGAATCGCCTCGCGAGCGGGCCACATGTTGATCAAGATTCCAGCCGATCAGGGGGCGGACAATCAATTCCGAACGAAAGAGCAAGCGCCTGGCACCGCATATAGTACCACCTCGCCGAGCGATGCATGCACCGTTTCCGTGATCATCGTTTCAACCCCAATCGATAATTCACATACATCTGTTCATCTGAAGGTACAATCACGTAATGGATTCAAGTACTTGCCCAACATGGCTGCGTTCCTTCAGAGGGCGCAAAACAGATTGACGATGAGCAATGTTTTGTGATGAGCTCGGATTCAAGTGAACGAGAACAAGAACCGTCCCTACATAATCGGCATTACAGGAACAATCGGCTCCGGTAAATCCACGATCGGCTCAATCCTCGAGGCGATGGGCGTCCCGGTCGTCGATACCGACCGCATCGTGCACGATTTATTTGAATCAGATGAGAGCCTGGTTCGAGCCATTAAAGTTCGTTTTGGCCAAAACGTTTTGAAACTGCAGAATGGAAAAGAAAGGATCGATCGTGGTGCGCTTGGAACGATTGTCTTCTCAGATGAGAAGGCGCGAAGGGATCTGGAATCATTGGTCCATCCGCTCACCATCGAGGCTTGCGAACAGCGGATCAAAGCCTTATCCGAGCACAAACTGATCGCGGTTCTCGTCCCTCTTCTTTTTGAAGCCGGGCTGGAAAAGTATTATGACGAAATCTGGACCGTTCATGTGAGCGATTCAATTTTGAAAGAACGGCTCAAGTTACGCGACCAGCTCACCGACGAGGAAGCCGATAAAAGACTGGCGGCCCAGCTCAGCCAAGCCGAAAAGATGGCGCGCTCCCACTGCCTCATAGACAATTCCGGCAGCAGGCAAGACACAGAAGAGCAAGTAAAAAGGTTGGTCCACAGAATTAACGAGGCTGCGGAGAAAAGCAGCGATGCCGTCCAATAGCTGCTATAAGCGAGGATATATGCATGAACTTGATTGCGCAGAAAAAACACAAGCTTAATCTATTGCACCATCTGTGGTGGCCTACCGGCGCAGCCATGATTTCGCTTCTTGCTCTGGCTTCCGGCTCGTCTGCTGAACCGCAATCAGAACAGCAAGAGAAGGGTGTAATGCTTTTGCAAACCTGCGGCGTTCTAGGAGATCAAGAAATCTTCATCACCTCGGACAAGGTGCGCGTCAGCGATCTGGCAACCGGTCTGACGACAATAAGTGCCGCTCCTGATTGGAAAGTCCTGACATTCGACAACAAGACCAAAACGTACGCCGAGTCTGCGCTCAATAACTATCGCGGCTACATCCAGGATCAAGAATTCGTCGATCCCGGAATTCGCTGGCCGAAACTGCCATTGACCGCAGACAAGCCTGCTGCCATTGCCGGTGAAAACGCCTCTTGCTATACAACGCCTCCATCATTTTCGGAAAAACAAACGAAAGACTGGCAACAGGAATCCGCATCGCCTACTTTCGCCAAAGATGCCAGATACTGTGTCTCCACGCATCTTTCGACGGACAAACATGTAAGTGCGTTCTTAGCACGCTTTTATCAATTGCCGGAGAAGGATGGTCTTCCATTGCAGTTCAAATACCATACTATTAAGGGCGACCTTAACACTTGGCTTTTCACAACAGCAATAAAGAAAGGCTCCGCTCCTGCTATCCGAGCGGCCGTTCCTGTTGGCTTTACGCGACTGCCATC
>JAJPJO010000219.1 GCA_021324135.1 Pseudomonadota bacterium | reverse complement strand
ATGTTTCCGGCTGTTCCTCCGGCATACGCGAGTCCGGCCAAGCAGGCGGATGTTCTCATTCAAGAACAGGCAGCTCTGGACACGGTAAAGGCGACTCCAGGCACGGTTAAGGCGGCTCCAGGTTCCAGTCATTCCGAAGATAAGAACCCAGTTCCAGGCAGTTCGACAAATGACGGTTCGGATGGCGGTTCCTCAACAGCCGTTCCCACCGCAGCATCGCAAGCTGAGCAATCATCAGCCCAGCGCACACGCATGCTCAACGGCTTTGTCAGCCGCCAGAACAGCCGCCCGACTGGCGATGTGAGTGACTCAGCTCCTGCTGTGACGACAGAGGGTGACTCGACTTTGAATATCCAGATGAAGATGCAGCAGACTGTGAGCCTGCGGGATCTGATGAGATTCGCAGCCACCATCCGGCGAGGTCAGCACATCACGCTGCATGGGACCGGAAACGGACCTGTGACTCTGCGTTTGGGCGCAGATGAGTTTCCAATGTCGATGGGCACACCTCGTTATTCAAGCGAAGAATTCCGCAAGATGGAATATGGCGTAACCTGCATGTCTTCTCGCATTCAGCTTGGTGAAATGGCAGGACCTCCTGTAGTTATTTCCGTTGTGCCGGGGGGACCAGCCGAAACCTCTGGTATCAAAGTTGGTGACATTTTAGTCAAAGCAAACGATCATCTTTTTCAAAGCGGCGAGAATCAGCGCACTGCCTGGAACGTTTTTGCCGGAAAGGCTGGAACGCCCATTGATATAACTGTCTTGCGCAACGGCGAGCTGATTAAGTTCAAAGTCGTGAGAATGAATATAGAGGACATTCCGGATCAGAACATGCGAGTTATGTACGAACGGCTTTTGTCCGTCATGGGACCGCCCAGATACAATGAAGATGGCTCAGTCGATCGCAGTCAATCAGAGAGCAACCATTTCAGCAGCGACAATAATGCTCACTGAGAAGCATTGCTGCCGGCTCACAAGCCGCGCTTGCGGAACTGAGTCGGTGACATTCCGCAGCGCTGTTTAAATGCTTTGCTGAAATGTCCGGAGTCGACAAAGCCCACCATCCTAGCCACCTCACCAATCGAATACTCTTCAATTTGAAGCATGATTTTGGCGCGTTCCATCCGGCGTTGCAAAATGTATTCATGTGGTGTCATCAAGAATGTCCGCTTGAATTGCCGGATGAAATGGAAGGTACTCAGTTTGCACCTTGAAGATAATTCGGGTACCGACAATTCTAAAGCGAGGTTGTTTTCAATGTAGTCAACGAGCTCGACAAATGCCTTCGATGGTTCTGCTCGTTTTTCATCGCCGCGCTTGCTGCCGCCGGCATGCAACTCGAGCAGACGTGCCAGAAGCAGATCGATCCATGCCTGGGCTTTTACCCCTGAAAGCGCGCTGGGGCTCTTCAGCTCATCAATCAATTTTTCAACGTAGGTGAGGACCTGTGGATCGAATGAGTTTACACACAGAGGCAGTCTTATCTCGGTGGCGGAATCCAGAGCAACTTGCGATTGAACGTACGTTTCATCTATAAACAGGAGAGCTATGCACATTCTGTTGTGCCAGATGGATTGCAGCTCGGTTCCAGCCGGAACAATGTTGTAGTGACCCGAACCCATCTCGAACAGTTGCATCTTCGAGCCCGTGCGTCGCGTGACCTTGCCCTTTTCACCGAGATTCACACCGATGATGGGGTGAAGAGTTCGCATGTAGGGCGTTTGTCCAGGCGGTAGAGCGTGATACTGGAGAGTGACGCCGAGCCAGCCCCGCTCCTGGCTTGACAACATTGACCGCCCATCATGGAGGAGAAACCGCCGACCCTGGTCGAGGTCGAGCTGCTCTAATAAAGGATTTGAGCTGGTGTAATTAGTCACTTGGAAATTAGGAAATTGGCCTGAGTGCAATGAAGGATCCCGAATGACCAGGCTCTGCAAGGGCTGAACGAGTCACCATTTTGCCGACAGGCGGTAGAACTTTTATATACCATGACCTCTTGTAACCCGGGTTATTTGGCCCTAGCAAGTTTTTCCAAATGAGCAAAGATTGCCATTTTGGGCATCCGTGTGAAGCTCAAATCGCTGCCTGCCGCGGCAATCTCAAAATCTTCCGCTTGCCATCTTGAATGACTTTTTTGCGATATATCGGTGAATTCAGATAAGCCATGCAAGACGGCATGTAATACCGTATATGGTGCGCTCAGCTTCAGCTATCGCTTTTTGATAAGGGGATAGCTGATGGTGAGCTTGAAAAACCAAAGGCAAGCTCGTCCTAAAACGATTGGCACTCTGCTAGAACAAAAGTGCAGTACACAGTAGAATGAAGTAGTAAGGCAAATCGTAAAGGCGCTCGATGGTGGACCAAAGAGAACAGATTGTTCGATTCAAAGCCGAGTTCTTCAAGGCTCTGGCTAGTCCTCTGCGCATACGGATTCTGGACGAACTGCGCGGCGGCGAGTTGACCGTGACTGAACTACGTATGCGGCTCGGCGTCGAGGCTACCAATATTTCTCAGCAATTAGCTATTCTCAAGGCTAAAAATATAGTCGTCGGCAGGAAACAGGGGAGCAACATGTACTACTCCTGCCGTGATCCGGCTATCTTCAAGTTCCTGGACGCTGCTAAGGAAATTTTTAACAACCACCTCATCGATATCAAGGATATGCTGGAAGCCTTGTGAAGCCATATTCTCCATATATCCAGCCATGAGCCAAAGCGAACATCCACTGAGCGCCACCCACCACACGAAATTCGGGAAGAGGTTGCGAAATATTAATGACAGGGAGCACATCCCTTCTCGATGGCTTGAAACGCCCATCGAGCAGTTCATCCGTGCTCATAATTTCGATGAGCCTGTCAAAGCAGCGAAGTCGCCGCAATTGCTGATCGTGTCGTGCATCGAGTATCGGTTTCGCCCTGAGGTGCCGGCCAAATTTGCTTATGTCATGCGCACGGCCGGAGGAAAGATCTCGCAGCTTCCCGGTGCTGAGTTCGCTCTCTCTTACATTTTGGCCAATGGAGTTCGACACATTGCGCTCGTCGGCCACAACGATTGCGGCATGACCAAGGTGCATGAATTCAAGCCGAAGCTCGTCGCTGCGCTCATAGAGCAGGGCTGGGATCCGGCACATGCCGGGGTTTTCATCGAGGATAACGCCGAGCGATTTGCCATGGACGATGAAATTGATTCACTCGAGCGTGAGTTCAATCGCCTGAAAGCGCTCTTCAAAAACGTTGAAATTGCGCCTTTGTTCATCTCGCTTTCAAGCACGCGTCTGCACATTCCGAAGTGGTACTTCACAGAATGATGCCGGCCTGTGTCTTGTGATGAATTGAACGCCTTGCTGGTTATGGTTCGCTTGCAGCCGATGACGCCACTTTCTGCGCGGCTGGATCTTCATCCGCCTTCGGCGCCGCAGCTTGAGCGAGCTTCTTCTTAGCTTGTCTTGCGGTCATCGCCAGGTGCACACCATATATGATGCTCCAGGGGTGAGGCGGGCATCCCGGTATAAACACATCGACGGGCACCACGGCATTGGCGCCGTTTGCCTCGGTGTAGCCGTCTTTATGACCGCCACCGGATATGGCGCAGGTGCCAACCGCGATCACTAAGCGCGGCTCCGCCATTGCCTCGTAGCAGCGCCTCAGGGGATCGTGCATGGCTTTGGGCACCGGACCGGTGACAAGCAGAGCATCAGCGAATCTTGGAGAGGCAACCACATGAACGCCCATGCGCTCCATGTCGAATATCGGGTTGCCGCAGGCGCCGATTTCAAGATCGCAGGCGCTGCAACCAGTGGAGACGACGCGAAGGTGTATCGATCGCTTGAATATGCCGTCGGCTTTGATCAGCCCTGATTGAGGATCTCCTGCATCGCTGAGGGAGGAGACATTTGACAGTACCAGATCTTCGCTTGATAAGCGCGCGGTTTTGGTGGATGGATTGTTGGCAATCGTGCCGGTCGGGCAGTGTGCAACGCACAGTCCACAGGCAATGCAGGCGCCCAGATCGAGGCTGACTTTGCTCGTGCTCCCCTGTCCTTTGATCTCGATGGCGTCAGTAGGACACAGTCCGACACAAGCATTGCATTCCTTCCCGTCGCAAGCAGCCGAGGTCAGCTTCGGCAAGCCACGCACGCCCTCCTCGAGATCGGGGAACAGCGATTTCGCCGTTACGGTGCCCTTGCCCAAAAGATAAGCTAGCAATTTGATCATGAGCACCTCATAGATCGTGTCCGCTGTACGACAAACTGAAGGACTTGTTGCAGAGCGGGAAGTCGGCAACAAGGTTGTTCCTGATCGCAATTGCCAGAGCGGTCCAATTGTTCAAGCTGGGATCCTTGATGGCGTAGCGCTTGATCTTGCCTCGAGCATCGGTGAATACAAGATGGATAAGCTCTCCTCGATGCGCTTCCACAATGCCCAAGCCGATGCTGTCACCCGGCAGCGTGTCCGGCAGTTTGGATGAAACGGCTCCTGTAGGCAGATCCGACAGTATGTTTTCGATAAGCTGAATGCTGGAACTCAAGTCATTTATTCGCACCTGAGCTCGACAAAAAACGTCGCCGTTTTGCTCCACTGCCGGTGTCGGACCTTCCTCGGGAAACATTCCATGTTTAAAATGTGCTCTGGCATCATACTGCACACCACTAGCCCGGCCGGCAATGCCAACAAGCCCGAAATCCTTGGCCAGCTGCGGAGAAAGACGTCCGATCCGCTGCATGCGCTCGCAGGCGACCTGATTGTTCATCAGAAATTCTATAACCGGATGCAGATCTTGTTTCAGTTTGCCGGCAGTCTGCTTGAGCTCCGTCAAATTTTTGTCGCCAGGATCGGCGATTATGCCGCCGGGCATGATAAAGGCTCGTTGAAAACGAGTGCCTGTCAGGAGTTCTCCCATTCGCAGGGCATTGCCTCTCAATCGTGCCATCGAAGATGATACCGCCAGGTACCCGATATCACCTGCGATACCACCGAGATCGGCGATATGCATCGCTACCCGCTCAATCTCGAGGGATAGCGTCCGCAATGCCTCGGCTCTCAGCGGCGCCGCGACTTCAAATATAGACTCCATGGCGACAGCGTGCGCCAGAGCATTGGCGGCCACTGTATCGCTTGCCGCGGCTTCGGCTACAAAACGAGCCTTTCTCCAGGGCACTTCAGTCAGGCGCTTCTCGACACCGCGATGAACATAGCCAAGTCGAATCTCCAGGTTGAGCACCACCTCACCAAGACAACTGAAGCGAAAGTGTCCCGGCTCGATGATTCCGGCATGAATCGGCCCGACGGGAATCTCATAGATGCCTTCTCCCTTGACCTCGAGATTGTGGTACTGGCGATGCCCGTTTGCTTCCTGAGGCTGGTGACCGTCGCGCAAGGGAAGCAGAGCAGGATCGTACGGCTCGTGAAGCAAATTGTGTTTGAGCCGCGGATGCCCCTGCGGATTCAAGCCGAACATATCCCACAGGGTTCTCTCAAACCAGTGGCATTGCGGAACCACCGGCGTCAGCGAAGGATAATCGTCGCTTTCAAGAGGGCTGTTCCAGATCGATGCCTTATTCTGTTTGGGATCGAGAACGAGAGTGATCAGCTGCTCTCCATCAATCGATGTAATCAGCCCCAGCCTGCCCTGGTTCTGGAGCCAGTCTCTGAGCTTGTTGGCTCGGTCTTGAAGAGGGACGCTTATAACTTCGGGTTTCATTTCAGGCTCACCAGATAAAGTGGCAGTGTCGTGATACCGCCGGCGATGGCGCAGGCGACCAGCAGAGCAGGAACAAGACTGGTGGCAAACGGGCGGAAGGCCGCCGTCTGCTGTTTGGGCGTGCCAAACAAGATGCCGCAAACATGTATGCAAACCGCTACGAAGCTCAAAGCCAGCGCTACGATCAGCACCGCCACAACTAACCAATAGCCCTGATCGGCGCAGCGCGTCATGATTAACCACTCGCTGACGAAAGCCCCGAATGGTGGAGCGCCCGTTACGGCGAAGGCTGCCACGGCCAGGAGCACGCCCCAGGCAGGCGATGTGCTCAGTACGCCTTTGATGTCGCTCAGCCGTTTGGTTCCCGTTGCTTGAATGACATTGCCGGCAAGGAGGAAGAGAGCTACTTTTGAAATGCTGTGATTCAGTGCCTGGAGGAAAAAGAGCGGTCCCGATCCAAGGGCAATAGCAACCAGCATGATACCGACGTTTTCCACGCTCGAGTATGCCCACAGTCTTTTTATGCCGTGCTGGTGCACAAGAAAAAGGCTGGCGGCCAGCGCCGTAATAGCGCCGAGCGACAAGGGAAGCGTGCAGGCCAGTGTCTCATGATTGGTGCAGGCGACCAGTTGTGACAAACGCCAGATGGCGAACAAGGCGCAGTTCAGCAGCGACCCGGACAGCATGGCTGATGCCGGAGCGGGGGCTTCAGAATGCGCGTCGGGCAACCAGCTATGCAGAGGAAAGATACCGGCTTTGGTGCCATAACCAACCAGGCAGAATATGTAGCCGAGTTTAAGAAGCGGGTATTGAAGCAAGTTGGCATTTTCCATGAGCTCGTGCAAATTGAGCGAGCCGTTTGCCAGGGCGCCGTGTTGACTGGAAGCAAAAATCAAAACGGTGCCCAGCAAAGCAAAAGCAATGCCGACGCTGCAAATAATCAGATATTTCCAGGTTGCCTCCAGGGCGTGTTTGGTGCGACTGAAGTAGACGAGGGCCGCCGACGATAATGTCGTTGCCTCGGTGCTCACCCAGAGAAGCCCGAGGTTGTCGCAAATGAAGACGAAGATCATTGCCAGATAAAAAAGCGCTGCGCAGGCATAAAAAATGCGCTCGTGATAGGGCTTATAGGTCGTGGAAATCAGTTGCTCTTTTTGAAAGAAACTGTCTGCATGACTGAGCGAGCAGGCGCATACAAAAGCGGTGAGCATGAGGAACAGCGCGCTCAGCCGGTCGGCGGAGAAATCCGGAGTCAAGATCATTTTCTCCGTTGTTCCGCTCAATACTGGGAAGCACACAAAGGCGATAGCGAAAAGCTGGCACCAGAACAGTGCCGGTATAAGTTTGCGGATGACGCGGTTTTGCGGAACAATCGCGCTGATGATTGCCGACAGGAGTGGAAGGGCGATGATTTGAATAAGTTGATCCATTCTTTCAGTTAATCCCTCAGTTCGGCCAACTGCGTAACATCGATGTGCTCAAAGCTTCGCTGAATTTTAAAGACGAGCAGTCCGGCTATCATTACGCCAACCAGAACATCAAGCAGGACGCCCATCTCGACAATCATCGGCATGCCTCTTGTTTGTGTGAGCGCAAAGACGTAAATGCCGTTTTCAATAACCAGAAAACCGATAATTTGACTGATTGCCACACGCCTGGTCAGCATCAAAACAAGCCCCGTCAAAACCAGCGATATGGCGACGGTGGCTCCGGGCCAGCTGCGAAGCTCACCTGCGGCTGCCGGCAGTCCCTGCACGAAAAGATAACTCAAACCGAGCAGGACGATACTGAGATGCATCGCCAGTGGTGCGGTAATGATCATGCCCGTGTCGGTGTTGATCTTGATTCGATTGATTGTCCAGTTAAGAAAGAATGGGATAGCCAGTCCTTTTATCGAGGCGATTGCCACGGCGACCAGATAGAGTCCCGCCTCGGCGTGCATGTGTGCGGTAATGGCCGTCGCCAGACCAATCAGAAAGGTCTGCATTGCATAAAACGTCAGATTAGCTCGCAAATGCATCGAACCTGCCATGAGAATGGCTGTGACAGCGGCGCCTACGAGGATCATCTCAAAAGGACTGACGATCATTTTATGATTCCTCCGCCGATGGCCAGCATGCCGGCCAGCAAGCTCATCGTCATGCAGTAGGCGATGAACTCAGGTACTTTGCGCCATTGCAGTTTAACTGCCACGCTTTCAAAAACGCCGACGCCGCCGGCAATAAGCAGCACACCTGCGATGTTGAGTGCCGCTTGCGCGAGCGGCGACATATCCCAGACACCAGGTAAGGCGCGCATATAGCATTGAGCAGCCAGGCCGAAGAGAATGCTCATGCGCAATGCGTGGCCGAACTCGATCAGGGCCAGATTGCGCCCCGATGCCTCCAGGATCATCGCTTCATGCACCATGGTCAGCTCCAGGTGGGTAGTCGGATCATCGACGGGCATGCGAGAAAGCTCTACCAAACTGGAAAGCACTATGGCCGTTCCAACCAGGAGCCAGCGCACCGGTTGCTGAATGAGCTCGGTGTCCGTGAAGGAGAATATAACGTTCAGGTCGCTTGAATGAGCCAGGACACCTATGGAAGCCAGGCTCAAAACTGTCGCCGGCTCAACCAGCATTGAAAGCGTCGCCTCACGGCTGGCTCCGAATGCGCCAAAGGCAGAGCCGGCATCAAGCGAAGCCAGAATCGTGAACATGCGGCTGAGAGCAAAGAGATAAACGATCAAGAACAGATCGGCACCCGGGCATGCCGGTTTAAAGCAAAGCCACGGCACGAGTGCGGCGATCAGCAGCATAATGGCTAAATTGATCACGGCGCTCGAGCGGAACAGCCAGGACATCGTTTGACTGATCGTTTCACCCTTGGAGAAAAGCTTCAGCACATCGAAGAGCGGCTGCAGCAAAGGCGGACCAATGCGATTTTGCAAGCGCGCTTTCACTTTGCGAATTGTTCCGAGGGTGAGAAACGGCAAGAACAAAAGACTGAATGCAAAGGCGATCGATGAGAGCAGTTGGCGTCCCAGTTCGCTGTTGCTGATGGCGATTAAATCGTTCACAGTGCCGTCCCCAGGAATAGAAGCAGAAGCAACGTAAAGCAAAGGTAGACGAGATAGAGGTGAATGCTGCCCGCCTGAATTTTCGCCAGCACGCGCGCCATTTGACCGACAAGCCATATGGCGGGAAGATAAATTTTCTGCTCCAGGATTGATACCATCTGTGGTTCGACCTTGATCTGCTCCGGAAAATGTCTGCGGTCTTTGCCGGTTATCTCAAATGTGACTCGGTAGCGCAGGATGGGGCTGAAAATGCGGGCCACAGGCTGCGCAAAAGAGTCAGGCGTCACTTGCGTGCGCGACGACAGATCGCCGAATCCGCATTCCCAGGTTATGTATTTGCGAACACGCGAGGAGTGCATGCAAATTGCATAAATCAGGAGAGCCAGAGTCAAAAGGGCGATGGCCACTCCCGCCTGCGGAATCGGAAATGCATTTTCAATGTTTGTCGGCTGATGAACCGCTGCCTCGCAGATCGGCTTTAAGATCAGGAGAACCTGAGGAACGCTCAGTCCGAGAACGAAGCAGCACAGGGCCAAGATCAGTTGTGAGACAATCATGCCGGTGCTTGCTTCTTTGGCTGCCATGGCGCCTTTGGAGCGGGCGTTACCCAGAAAAGTGACGCCCATGGCTTTGGTGAAGCAAGCAAGCGCCAGTCCGCCGACCAGCGCAAGCAGGCAAATGATGGCGATCGACAGGCCTCTGTCGACAAGCGATCCTGACAGCCACATGTTTTGAAAAACAGCTTGATAGATCAAATACTTGCTGGCAAAGCCGTTTAGCGGCGGCAGCGAGCAGATGGCGGCACTGCCTATCAGAAAAGAGACCATGGTCCAGGGCATGCGTTTTGCCAGACCGCCGAGATGTCCGAGATCGCGAGTATGCGCTTGAGCATCCACGCATCCGGCGCCGAGAAAGAGCAATGATTTAAAGAGTCCGTGATTGACGCAATGGAAAATCCCGGCTGCCAGACCGATGGCGGCGATCTCGGGCAACTGAGCCGTTTTTGACAGCAATGCCAGTGAGATGCCCATGAGAATCAGACCGACATTCTCAACGCTATGGTAAGCGAGCAGTCGTTTCAAATCGTGTTGAACGAGAGCGAAGAGCACTCCCCAGAAGGCTGAGACAGTGCCCAGGAACAAGGCCAGGTAAGCCAATGGCTGGTAGTTCAAATCACCCAGGACAAGCAGTCTCACCATGCCATAAAGAGCAATCTTGATCATCACTCCGCTCATTAGTGATGAAACCGGTGTTGGTGCTGCCGGGTGAGCGTAGGGCAACCAGATGTGGAATGGCCAGATGCCGGCTTTGATGCAAAAGCCGATCAATATAAGGAATGCGGGGGCGTAGCTTGCCGGATTATCGAAATGCCACTCGGAAAAATTCCAGCTCTGAGTGATGGCATGCATCCAGAGGAACCCCGAGGCCAGAAAAGCAGTGGCAATTCTGGTGGCACCAAGATAGATCAAAACGGCTCTTTGCACTTGATGCTTCTTGTGCTCGGCGCCGACTAATGCCAGGGAGGACAGCGACATCAACTCCCAGAAGACGATGAAGCTGATCGCATCGGCGCTCAATACGACCAGAGCCATAGACAGCAGAAACAGGCATAAGGCCGACCAATAGTGACCTGTATGTATGCGATCGTTCAGATGGCTGAGGTAGCCCGGTGAGAAAAACGACGTGGCCACCGAGACGCAACCAAGAAGCCCAAGAAAGATTGCTGAAAGAGTATCGAGCCGGAAGGTGATTGGAAAGAAGCCGATGGCAAATACCTGGGGCGCTTGCCACAGCGCCGGCGCATTAAATCCGCAAACCACGGCCGTGGCGAGCATAGCGGACCCAGCGCCAAAAACGATTGCCGAGAAGAGAAAGTGGTCGCTCCAGCGCCGGAAGATCGCTACAAGCGCGCCAAGGGCAAGCAGGAGACAGAATACATTCGTCAAAAGAGCAGGCATGTATTTGATTCTGTCATGATAGTTATCGAATGTTATTAATTGCGCAATTCTGCAATTGCTATTGTAACATAATAATAGTCCTAAATTGTGGGTGCCCGAAGATGACCTTATTTGCAGCAGAACAGCTCGAACTCGTTGAAAAGGCAAGCAGCCGCGAACTCGAAGAGCGACTTTCAGGCGGACGCGCCTCCGGCATCGCCTTTATCGCATGCTCGGAGATGGGAGCTGGTGCCCCCGGAATACCCACCGATCCCGGGTTGCCGATTTATGTCTGGCAGAACCTGGGTGGTTGCATCGATGATGAGCTGGCTCTGGAGGATCTGGTCAGGGCAAATCAAATAAGTGATCTTGTTATCTATGGTCATTACCCATGCGCTCTTTTGAGCATGGCGTTGAGCGATCAGAAGGCGCCCGAATACTCTTCTGTCTCATCGAGATACTTAGCCGGCGCAACCGCAGAGCTAAGGCAATATATAAATGATGAGTGTTGCGCAAAGCAAAACGGCAATGCCATGAAAAAGGTGGCTGAGCATCATGTTCTGCGGCAACTGATTAAGGCCATGCATCTTCTGCCGATTGCAAAGGCGAGAAGCGGAAACGATCTAAGATTGCATGGTTGGATCTGGAACTCTGAGTCTTCGCAGGTCCATTTCTTCGATCCGGCAAAGGGAATATTTGTCCCTTCAGCGAAAGACTGACGAAGCAACGTAGCAACTGAAATACCATTTGTATAAAACGTCCTCATCGGGGCGTTTTGGTGCTAAACCTGCAATGGGCAATGATCTCGCACATGAAGAGGTCTACGAAAAGCCCGGGCAAGGATTCTTCTATCAAATTGATGACTATTCCTTGCTAAGCGCAATCGGCTCTGCAAGCCGAATGCACATGGGAGGTAGGAGATGATCAATCGGTTATTCAAAGCGATTTTGCTGACAATGAGCGCCTTCGTGTTGTTAAACGCTCCAGCTTTCGCGCAATTCTATGTCAATCCATATGCCAATCCATATTATGGCAATCCCTATTACAACAATTACGGCTATCGTGGTTATGCACCATACGGCTACTATGGCTATCGGCGGCACCAGGCGCTGAAGAACGCGCTCATTGGTGCTGGTATCGGGGCTGGTATCGGAGCGGCAATTGGTTTGCTGTCATCGCACCATGGCCACCGGCACTGGTACTGGTAAGGATTGCCTTCACGCGCGAGCGTTTGATTGGGCTGACTCGACCGGGGGAAATTTTCATGAATAAGAAAGTCTATTTTGTTTGCTCGCTGATACTTGGTGCCGGGCTCGTCGTAATCTCGCTTGGCGAGCCGAAAGCCGATGCACAATGTGCTGACAAAGCGCAACTCTCAAAGATCAAGAACGAAATCGAAAGCAAAGATTTTTCGGCGGCGCTAAAAGATCTGACACCACTGGCGGAGCGGGGCGACAAATGCGCTCAGTATCATCTGGGCTTGATGTATCTTGATGGAGAGGGCGTTCCTGCTAATCCAAGCAAGGCGGCGGATCTTTTCAGTAGATCATCTGCGCAAGGCGGAAAGCATGCCATGTATAACCTCGGCGTTCTTTATGCCCAGGGCAATGGTGTAAAGCAGGATATGCGCAAAGCGTTCGAACTCTTCAAAAGGGCGGCTGATGGTGGGCTGGCAGATGCACAATATAATGTCGGCATGCTTTATCTGCTCGGCGAGGGCACCGCGCAAGATGCGAAACAGGCACAGCGATATCTAGAGATGGCCGCGGCGCAGGGGCAGGAAGACGCCCAGTACAACAGGAGCTTGCTCTACCTTGCCAGCAAAGACGAGAGGGACAAGGGCAAAGCTCTCAACATGCTGCAGAAGTTGGCGCAAAGTGGTCATGTCTCAGCGCAATATAACTATGGGTCAATGTTCTTGCACGGCGTCGCGGTTCGAAAGGATCCGAAGAAAGCCGCCTTCTGGCTCACCAAGGCGGCCGAGGAAGGTTGCATACCGGCGCAGTATGACCTGGCGATGATGTATCGTGTCGGCGACGGCGTTCCCAAGGATGATAAGCAGGCTATATCCTGGATGGAGAAGGCGGCAAAAAACGGCTCGACGAACGCGCAATACAATCTTGCTTTGATGTATGAAAACGGCGAGGGCGTTGCCAAAGATCGATCGATTGCCAGGCAATGGCTTGAGAAAGCAGCCGGACAAGGTGACCGCGAAGCAAAGCGCAAACTTTCATCAATCGCTGGCAAGTGATCTAGCTCGAGTTTGTTAGAATTCATCGACGACTTCTATCGAGGAGATGCACTATGTCGTCGAGAATCAGATCGCGCCTCAGGTTTGCGCTCGTATCGCTTGCCCTTCTTTTTCTCATCTGTGCTGAACCGGCAGCCGTTTTTTCGCAAGAAGAAAAGAAGAGCGAGCTGGTTGATGCCGTTCGAGAATACAAAATAAATTCCTGGTGGCAGTCGTTGATCACCGATCGCCTGATGAGTTTCAAACTGTCCGCCGGCATCTGGAGCAAGATGTTGGAGAAAGATGGATGGGGAGTGAAAACGACCAGCAACATGGCCGACGAGATTGGCGAATATGCCAAACAACAAGGTTGGGCTGATTTGGAAGCGGTCGAGTCAGCCAATAACAACGATCGCAACAACAACAAACCTCAGGTCGAGCAATTAGTTGATGGGCTGAAGAATAAGATTTCATTTACCCTCGATGCTAGTGCGCTGAAGGGAAGTGATAGCGAGTGGGATCTGGTTCATCGATACATGGGAACCATCGGCCAATACCTATCTGATGGCAGTTGGAAACCCAAGCAAAAAGTGGCGTTTATCACCCTTGTCGTTTCGCCAGCTGTCAAGGATATTGCCGTGGTTGTCAGCAACGACGGGAGGGATTACAAGGTGACAGCGCCAGCTGAAATCGAACCGGCAGAATGGGATAGCAAGATTCTCAAGGGTTTGAAAAAGTAGCGAATTCCCGACGTTCCGTCGCCTTGTTTCGATTGTCTTGAATGACAATGACCATGGCAATGGCAATGCTTAATTTTCCTTAGCTCTTTTCTAAAATGTAGCCGAGTTCCGTCAGAATAATGAAAGAGTTCATGGAGCTTAAACTGCATGTTAGTGGGATTTGGTGTAGTTGTCATCGGCACGCTTGTAGCGATCTGGATAAACGACAAAACATCTTTTGGTGGTCCCGAATTTTCCGAAGTGGCTGATGAGGCCTGAGCAGACCGAAAGGGGTCGCTCTGGTCTTGAGGTTCGTTCGCTGTCCATTAAGCGAGGATCTATCGCCATTATCTTGAAGTTATGTCGGCGGGCAGCTGTCGTTGGTGCCCTGCTGTCGGTTGCACTGCCAGCTCCGGCGTTTGCCGCTGATGGAGTACCGCCGCAGGTGCCGGATCGTTTGCCGCGATCAAATGAATCTGTGCCTGAGGTGCCTGCACGTTTGCCCAGGGACAATCAGTCATTCCCGCAGGTCCCCGATCGTTTGCCTAATCCTTTTAAGCAGACTGCAGCGGCTCCGGTCTCGATCACTGAAGATCTGAAAGCAGTCGAGCAGATTCTCTATGGTGAGGCAAACGAAGATATATCGGAAGAGCGCCGCCTGGCAGCTCTTGAGCGCACTGTATTTGGTGCTTCATATGCCAATGCCAAGCTTTCGCTTGCCACTCGAGCCGCCGGACTTTCTAATGTTGCAAAGCATCTGGCTGAGGGTAGAAAGCTCTTCGCCGAGCGGCGATGGAAGGAAGCGAAGACCGAGTTTGACGAAGTCATGCGCTTGCTTGGCAAGGAGTGGAAGAGTCTTGTCAAAGCAGAAGTGCACTATCGCCTTGGAGTCTGTGAGTATGAGCTGAGCAATGTCAGCCAGGCGGCTGCTCCAAACCCCGCCGTGAAGACAAATGGAGCGCTTCTACGCTCGGCGCAAGAGAATCTGTTGCGCGCCCAAGATTATTACAAGTCGCTTGGCCAGCCCGAAACGGCGCTCAAAATTTCTAAATTCATCGACACATTCAAAGAAAAGGCGGCGCACTACTACCTTTACTGATGTCGTCTAGTGTGCAGCCGGCTAAATCCGGAGAATGTGAGAGGCAGGTTCCACTTCCTGTGGCGCCGCCTGCCAATCGGCATCCTGCAGCAAGGCATGATGCGAAGCGCTCAATCCATGGGAGAAGAGTAGGACAAGAAAAACCAAAAGCGACGTGCTGACCAATATCGAGAGAACTGGTCCCGCAATTAGCACGGCCATTGAGTTTCCTTGCCCGTCTTCTTCGCGTCTTCGATTAGCGACCTTAATAGTACTAAACCAGTCGGACTTCATAATCCAACAACCTTTCTTTCCTGTATCCTCGGCGTATAGCAATCAAGCTATTTCACTTAAACTCGTCAATTTAAAAACCGACTGGAGTCTAAATTTATATACTAGTATAATTTCATACATAGGTCGGTTTTGTCAAGGTGGATAGACCCGGGAACAGCCTCATGGGACGCAGAGAAGATAAAAAAGAAGCAACCAGGCAGGACATTTTAAGTGCTGCCGGCGTTCTATTCGTGAAAAAGGGCTACGAAGATACCTCTGTCGACGACATCGCTGAATCAGCCAACGTGGCAAAAGGCACCTTTTACTACCACTTCAAATCCAAGGATGAAGTCCTGATCGGGCTTTCGATTGGATATCTCAAGCGAATGAGCAAACATGTCGATGAGCGACTGGCGAAGAATGAGCCGCCCTTGGAGATTCTCATGTGGGTGCTCAAGAAGATAGCCGGCGATACCGAGTCATACAAAGATTTGTCGCGCTATTTTTACATCGCTTTGTGCGCCCATATGGATCAAGGCTTTGACTCGCAGTATAGGGATGACCCTGCCACGCTTCCGAACATAGTCAAAAGAATCGTGGAGGCAGCTCAAAAAAGAGGAGAAATCGACGCCGAGGCAGATCCGGTCGACATGGGAATCTTGATCGCCGGTGTCTCACATCATGCCCAATTGACCTGGATTCTTCGCAATGAGAAACGTCCCCTTATCGAAAAGGTAGAGGAGTGGATCGACGTAGTGCTGCACGGCATTGTGAAGTCTGAGTAAGCGATGCCATCTCACTTTGGCAATTGCTCATCAATAAAAGCGGCCACTGCCTTTGATAAGTCTGCTTGATTGTTTGTGTAAACGTCATTGTGCTCTGCGTTTGGCAGGCGAACGAAATATTTCGGCTGACTGGCGCGCTCGAACAGGATCTCCGATTCTGCTATAGGGATGATGCCGTCCAGCTCACCATGGACGATCAACAAAGGCGCATGCTTCTTCTCCAGGACAGCAACACTGTCCAGCGCATTCTTGGGGAAGAGGATAGATGGATACATTCTAAAGAGAAGCATCTTCCGCTTAGCGACGCTTGGCAGAGATGAGAATGTCGACTGCAGAATGATTGCTTTGCATCGGCGCTCGGCGGCAATTTGACAGGTTATGCCGCCGCCTAGCGATTCGCCGTAGAGGATGATATTTTCGGGCGGCACTCGGCGTTTCTCAATCAAATAATCAAAGGCAGCCAGCCCATCAGTACAAACATTGTCGATGCTCGGCTCGCCTTCACTCTTGCCGTAGCCTTCATAGTCGTAAGCCAGGACGGACATATTGTTGGAGAGGAGCATCTTAATCAGTGGCACACGGTATGAAATATTGCCTCCGTTCCCATGACTGATGAGAACGCAATCGCGAGCTCCACTCTTGGCGAAGAACCAGCCATGCACGAACTTTGATTTGCTCGAATTTTTCACAGGGATCCAAACGTCTTCCTTAGCGACGCCGCCCACTTTGTCCATGTCAAAAGCCAGAGTCTTGACCGGAAAGAAGAGGATTTTGTTATAGAGGGGCATTGCCACCACGGGCGATATTAGTACGTAAAAAACGATTATCTGCGGCACAATCAACAGAACATTGCGGACCAGCTGCTTGGGCTTCGATCTGGATAACGTCCCTATGACCGAACGCCACTGTGAGGGCGAAAAGGCGCAGGTTACATCCGCCCAGAGAGTCGCTAAGAATTCTTGACAGAGAGATATTGGATTCATAACCTTGAATTTATGGAAAAATCGGGCCGTGCCTCAACATGAAGCAACAGTTTATTAACTGTTTGGCATATAGTACTGGTTGGCTTATTATGGAAGTTCTGCGGCGATACAACGACGGGGCGGATACACAATGTTGAAGGCGAGCCGTGAGTAAACTCCTTCTGGTCGAGGATGAAAAAGACTTTGCCGTGGCTGTTCGCGACTGGCTCGTCAGTCAGGGCTATCTCGTGGATCTGGCCCACAGCGGCCCGGAGGCCATTGCCTCGGCTCGAGCGCTGCAGTACGACTTAATCATTCTGGATGTTAACCTGCCCGGTTTGAGCGGTATCGATGTCTGCCGATCGCTCCGCCTTCACGGCGGTCGAGAGCCCGTCTTGATGCTCACCGGTAATCGCGGCATCGATGATAAGGAGCTTGGCTTTGACTCAGGTGCCGATGATTATTTGACTAAACCATTCAACATGCGCGAGCTCGGCATGAGAGTGAAAGCATTGCTGCGGCGAGGCAGTGGATCGGCAGAAGCTAATTGTCTTTCAATCAGAGACATCACTGTATATCCTGACGAGCATCGGGTAACCAGGGCGGGCATCGAGGTAAATCTTTTGAGGAAGGAATTCGCATTGCTTGTGTTTTTCATGCGCAATCCCGGAAAAGTCTTTAGTGCCGAAACGCTTATTGCGAGAGTATGGGCTACTGATGAGGAGGCATCGCCGGACACGATTCGCTCATACATCACACGGCTGAGGCAGAAGCTGCAATCCGATCACGAACAACCTTTGATTGTCACCGTCCATGGTGTCGGTTATAAGCTGGAGCCGTGATAATTTTCGGAGAGGGAAGCCAACCGGCTTTAAACGCCCACCTGCTGATCGTCAACATTCAGCTCGGCATGCTCCTCATGATCGGACCAATCGCATCGATTATGGTCTTGATCGCCGGTCCCAACATTGGAGCGAGGATGAGCGGCATGATGAAAATCATGATCACCGGCACCATTTTTACAGGAACTCGTCCGGCTTCTTCCTCACGTTTGCGCCGGATGCGATCGCGCAGAGCGGCTCCTTGCTGCTTGAGAGGGTAGCTGATATCGGCTCCCTTCGCCTCAGCGGCAGTGAGCGCCGAGGCAAGGTTGATTACTTCGTCGACTCCGCATCTCTGCCCCATCTCTAATAAGGATATGGGAACGGACTTGGCGAATATTTTGACATCGTTGATCAGTTGCGACAATTCCTGGGCGAGCAAAGGACAGGACTCTTGCGTTTCCTTGGCGATCTTGTCCAGCGCCTGGAGCATGCCCAATCCGGCCTGGGCGCAGACAATCATCAAATCAATGATGATCGGCAATTCTTTGACGATTTGCTGCTGCCGGCGTTTTGCTCTTTGGCTGAGAAAAAAGTTCGGCATCAGCCAGCCTAGTATCGCAGCTGGCACCGACAGGACAAAATTTATCGCCGAGCTGGCACCAGCGACGATGCCGAGGAACAGGATCGTGCCAGCGGCAATGGTTCGCACTCCCGTGTAAATGGCAAGGTGCTTAGGCGTCCTGTAGTTTGCAAAGGTCAAAAGCTCCACGGCTCGTTTGTCAGCCAGGGACGGAAGCGCCGAGAGCATTATTTGCCCGATGGTCATGCATGCGATCAATATGACGGAATTTTTCGGTTCCGAGGCACTCGTATCCTTGGACGATTTGACGGGGCGCACCCGAACCTGATAGTTGTGAATATAGTGGAGGAAGGTTGGGCGCAACAGTAGTATTGCGCTCAGTATCACTATGATGAATGTACATAGTATGATGGGCAGATTTGATGCGATCATGTTTTAGTTACGCTCCGCTATCGAGGTTTGTACTTTCAGCCTAGAGCGCAGGTGTTGTAATCCCGTTGAGCAAATGTTGAAAATTTGCATAAGCAGGAGTCAGTTCAGCGATGTTTGGCAGCGCCTCACGAATTAAGCTTTCCCAGAAGATGCTCGCCATGGTAGCGGTGCCGCTCATCTTCCAGTTTCTGTTCGTCGTCGTCTTCGAATCGCTCTGGCAGGAGTCGCGCAGAGAGAGACTGGCGCTTCAGAAGAAAATTGATTTGCAAGACATGGAACTCCTCGCAAGACTGGAGCAGTTCAAAAAAAGAGAGAGAGAAACGCATCAGATCGTAGCGATTATGCTGGGAGTGAGTACCGCCTTGTCTATTTTTCTCGTTATGATGTTCACTCATAATATTTATAGCCGGCTTCGAATACTGGGAGCGAACAGCGAGCGTTTTGCCGACGGGAAGGGACTGCTTCCGCCTGTGGAGGGTAACGGGCGGGATGAGCTAAGCCAAGTGGATGCCATCTTTCGTGATATGACTGAAACCGTGCAAAAGGCACGAGAGCGCGAGCGGCAGTTGTTGCAAATGATCAGTCATGATTTGCGCACGCCACTAAATACGGTGCTGGCTACGCTCGATTGTTTGCAAGAGGGCACTTACGGGCCATTGTCTCCAGCAGGGATGGAACGAATCAAACAGGCAGAAGCGGCTGCACGGCGGCTCATCAGGCTGACCAATGACTTGCTCGATCTGGAAAAATTCTCCTTCGCCCCGACCGAAATGCCGCTGCAGGACAGCGAATTGCAGCCGATTATCGAGGAATCGATCCGCTCGGTTTCAGCCTTTGCGGAGATGAAATCAGTCAAGATCGAGAACAACGTCCGCGATATCCGCATTCTTGCCTCGCCCGATCGATTAGTGCAGGTGCTCGTGAACATTTTGTCCAACGCCATAAAATATTCGCCTGAGGGAAGTGAAATCAGCATTGCTTCCTCGCTGGTCGAGCCTGGCTTTGTCGAGGTTCGAATTGCCGATCAGGGGCCGGGAATACCGCCGGCAGAGCAGACTAATATATTCGAGCCGTTCGCACAGGTAAAGGGTCGAGAGAGTGGTGGCATAGGCATCGGTCTGGCCATTTGTCAGGCGATCATAAAAGGTCATGGTGGCACCATTGGTGTCATATCGACGGAAGGAAGCGGAAGCACGTTTTGGTTTCGCGTCAGAGCCGCCGAATAACCTGTTTAGATATCCCCGATCGATGGCACATCTCAATTAGGTCATAAGCTGCAATTCGAGCGGCATAGACCCGGCTGGTCTTGAAGGAGGAAGCATGCGGCGAAATTCAAAGATCGCAGGAAGAAAATCCGCTTGTCTTGCAATGACCGTACTTTCGGTTTTAGGAACGATAAGTAGTGCCCAGGTCGTGCGTGCTGATGACTTGATGAGTTGGCCGTCCGAGGGAACCGCAAAAACCGGAGCGGGCACCGCCGGCCCCGCCAGTACGCAAAACAACAGCTCGGGCGCATCAAACTCCGCCGGTGCGAACCGCGGTGTCGGCGATGATCAGACAATCATGGAATTTCCGGAGGGCGGCTCGGCCGCTGCCGAGCGCCGCGGTGCGCTTAAGGAGCCGCAGGGCGAAAGTGCAGAGGAGCTGCAGCAACAAAGCGGCAACAAAGTGCCGCAGCGAAGCGAGCCGCAAAGCCGGCCAGTCGATGAGCAGAATCGAGTCCGCTCCCTGCAAAACAATAAAGTGTCATCAGGCAAAACGCTCACCTTGTTCGGCCGCATCGATCAGATTGCCGCCGAGGCGGATGTGAAATTGCCGGAGCTGAAAATGCAAACGGCAACACTGGATACCAGGTATCACACACCCCAGAGAGTGCTGCGCTCCCAGGCCAGCGAAGCCCGTTTCTCCGGCAATATTGCCAGCTCGTTTCCAATCGATTTCTCCGGCACCTGGGGCGGTACCATTCGAGTCTGGCGTTACTCAGCTTCGACCTTGTCCTATCAACTGGATTCGGCCGAATCCGAGAAGATGCAGAAAATTCTCACGCCTGGCACCGCCGGCGATGTCAATTTCGTTTTCACCGACGAGGCCGGAGGCCGGGTCGGATTAGAACCGACCCAGGTACGCATCATGATTCCGGCTACCGAATCGTACTCCTACCAGAAGATGACCAGCGAGCAAGGTCAACTCGGATCGATGGGACCGATGGTATCGCAAATGATGGCAAACATGAAAGTGCCGGTCATGCTTCATTTCGGATCGGTGTCGACGCGCGGTTCGATGGAGGTAGGCGTGTCCGGCAATCAAATCGATCAGCGCGTGGTGAAAAATGAAATTCGCCAGCTGGCTGCAAACGTGCTCGAAGAGCAGATCGTCACCAGCAACCGATCGATTCAATCATCGGGTCACAGCGAGGATGGCTACACTGAGAGCGTCTTGCGTTTCACCCGCCAATCTCCCACGCAGCTGTATGTCTTAGCTGCATCTGTTGACTACAGTGCCTCAGGAAAGTTCTTGAGAAAGCTGATCATGTATGGCAATGTTTATCGCGGTCAGGTGATGGACACGAATCCTTATCCCGCAGCCATGGGTAATCTGCAGGAGATGCTCAATTCTCAGGGCGGCGGCGGCTCCATGGGAGGCTACTCGAGCATTTTGAACACTCTGGGGTCCGTCAGTGGCGGAGCCACTAACTACGGCAGCGACGGCAGCGGATTGTCGTCTTACATGAACAACCCGGCAGTGCGCCAATATCTGGAGGGCAACGGGCGAACGCCATCGCATCTCGAGGGCTTCAGCCAGATTCTCAACAACTTGAACATGTTGTCCCAGTAAACAGTGTTTTTCATGCCTTGCATTTGCTATTCTTATTCGGACTTGGCGGCTGCATCGCTGTGCCGAATCAAAGGAGGTCATTATGCGCCGGTCTCTAACTTTGCTCCTCACAACCATCGCTTTTATGATTAGCCCGCTCTCATGCCTGGCGGCTGATTCCGACCAGAAGCCGGCTGATGATCAGGCGCAAACCAAATCCGATGATGCATCGGGCAAAACTCCCACAATTGAAGAGATGCATGCTCATCGTCGAGTATTGCGTGAAGATTTGATGTTTCCTTCCCTCAAGGGTATCCGCGGAGTGGCATTCGGCGTGCCTGGAGCTCATCCTGAGCCCGAATTGGAAAAGGTCGTCGAAGGTCGCTTGAAGCAATTGCCGATTATGGTGAAGCGCTACCAGGATCTCGAGCCCGGCGTCACCAAACCGATCGATGGTTTCCTTCAAGTGAAAGTCCTCTCGGCAGGACCGCGCTTCGCTCTTGTCGAGCTGACTCTGACGCAATGGTGCGCACTGCTGCGCAATCCGGATATCAACGTGCGCACAATTACCTATCACGATCAAGCCGTGACCAACACGAAGCTCGTCAAGGAAACCGTAATCAGCCTCGTGAATCAGTTCGTCATCGATTATATGAAGGCTAACCAGAGCGAAAACAGCAGCGCCGACAAGACCGGCGAAGACAACAAGCGCAAGAAGGGCTAAGTCGACAGGCAAAGAGTAAAGCGAAACGCGCTTTCCAACCGGGAAGCGCGTTCTTGTAATGTCTTTACAGCTCCAGGATCTACAGACCGATGAAGTCCGGACCGCTTCCTTGCTCTGTGGGGTTCACCCTGAGATTGACCTCCGGACACACCACTTCGCAAGTTCGGCAGTGGATGCAATTCTCCAGTGACATTCCATGTTTGCGCAAATCATCGACTACATCGATGCGATGCACTTCCGCGGTGCAGTCTGCCACACAAGGCGTCGTTTTCCCCATCGACTCGTAGGCAGTAATACACTTCATGCAAACATTCGCGTCGAACTCATCAATGTGATGGTTGCCCTCGTGATATTTAGTCGAGGCATAAAAAACGGCATCAGGGCGAGAATAAATAGTCGACTTCTCGAAGGGAGGCTCGTCGTACTTCGGTGGCGAGAATATGGGCACGATCCCTTCGTAATCATGCTCGTATTTGATCGGACCGATATCGAACTTGCCTTCGATCAAGCCGAGTGAACGCACACCATCTTTGGTGGCACCAAATGGGTGTTTGAAAAGAATCTTGAGTCCGCCGAACCAGCCACTGGTCTTGTCGACGCTCTTAGCCACGTCGGGAAGATATTCTTCCAGCAGCCTGGGATTTTCGATGAACGCCCAGCGGAAATAGCGGTTCTTGTACGATTCTTTGATGACGAAACTGTTTTCGAGGCGCTGTTGATAAGGCGCCAGGGCAGCCTCGCTGAAGTCTTGTTTCATGAGCGCGTCGAAGAGCACCTCGGCTGCCACATATCCGCACTCCATGGCTCGATCTATGCCGGCCAGGTTCTTCACATCGAGCACGCCCAGTGCATCGCCGAGCAGCACCGCCCCTGGTACTGCAAAGCGTTTGGGCAGACTGAAGTAGCCGCCCTCCGGCAACAAAGCGGCGCCGTACTTGAGGAGCTTGCCGCCCTTGATCATGTTCTGAATCCAGGGATGCTTCTTGTACTCTTGCAACTTCTGTTGGGGATTTAAATTGGGATCTTTGCTGTTCAAACTTATGACCAGGCCAATCGTAAGCCGGCTATTCTTCATACCGTAAACGAAGCCACCACCGAAGGTGCCGTCCAGCAACGGCCAGCCCAGCGTATGCCAGACTTTCCCTTCGTAGTTCTCTTTGCATTCCCAGACTTCTTTCACCCCGACCGACCAGATTTGCGGGCAGTCCCGGAGCTTGAAGTGTTCGATGACGTCGCGCGAGATGAAGCCTTTGTCACCAAATGCGGTGAACTTGGCATAGACATAGTCTTCCTCTGACTTGGCGTTTTCCGTAACCGCTACTCCGGCTACACGGCCATCCTCGAAGACGACCTTATGCGCCGAAAAACCGGTGAACAGATCGAGAGTGACATTGGGAACTTCCTTGGCCTTCTCCTGCACTTGATGGGCAATCCAGTTCGTGACATGGCTGAGAGTGAGGACCAGATATCCTGTCTTGTCGAATGTCTTGGGATAGAGTTTGCGCGGGATGTCCCATTTCTTCTGAACGCCCAGCACTGAAAAGTTACTGTCGTTGCAGACAGCTTCAACAGGGAAATTCAATTCTTCATAGTTGGGCCAGATTTTTTTCAGAACATGCGGATTCGAGACGGCACCGCTCATCACGTGCGCCCCGAATTCCTTGCCTTTCTCAAGAATTGCAATCGAGAAGTCTTTGCCGCTTTCCTTAGCAAGCTGGAGAAAGTGGTAAGCCAAGGTCAGATTGGAAGGGCTGCCTCCCACTAACAACAGATCGTATTCAATGCGTTCCGACAACGGTTTTGACCCCCTCACTCGACTGTACTGCTTGGAATTGTTTGATCATCTCGGGGATGATCTGATAGATGTCCCCAACAATGCCTTGATGCGCAAACTTGAAGATGGGCGCGTCGGGATCTTTGTTAATCGCGATGATCAGACCGGATTTCGACATGCCGACGCGATGCTGGATTGCTCCTGAGATGCCGCAGGCAATATAAAGCTTTGGACGAACGGTTTTGCCCGTTTGACCGACTTGATGGTGATAAGAGATCCAGCCCAGGTCGACGACTTTGCGCGAGGCGCCCACGGCCGAGTTCTCGAACGCCTTGGAAAGCTCTCTGACCAGATCGAAACCATCCGGACTGCCTAAGCCATAGCCACCACTGACGATGACATCGGCCTCGGTAAGCTTGACTCCTTTTGCCACTTCTCTGACCAGCTCTGTGACGACCAGGCGGTAATCGTCGGGTTTAAGATTCACGGGAATTTTTCGGATTGTACCTTTGCGTTTGGTGTCGCGCTTGAGCGGCACCATGACACCAGGTCTGGTGGTAGCCATCTGAGGGTTTTTCCAGGGACCGAGAATGCGAGCCTTCAAGCTCTCGCCGAAACTGGGCCGGATGGCGTACAGGCAGTTAGGGTACAAGCCAATCTTGCTCGGATCCACTTTGCTCGTGTGCTCGTAAGGACCGATGTCCAGCTCGGTTGTATCGGCGGTCAAACCGGTGTCGAAGTGGGCGGCAATTCTAGGAGCCAGATCGCGTCCGGTAGTTGTCGATCCGAGCAGCGCCGTGTGCGGTTGCTCGGGAAGCGACTCGAGGAAATCACAGACAACCCTTCTGTAGGGAAGGGTACGGTAATACTTCAGCTCTTCGTGCTCGGCGACATAAACTTCATCGGCACCCTGCTCGACCAGACGCTCGGGAATATCGCCGAGCTCATGTCCCATTACCAGGCAAAGGAGCTTGCGATCCATTTTGTCAGCCAAAATTCGGCCGGCACCAAGCAACTCCAGTGTCACCGGCTGCAAATCGCCCAGAATATGCTCAGCGATCACGAGCACGTCGCCCTTGGGGCAAACGCTCGACATGTCCCTCAACTCAGGCTTACTATCAGGCTTCTGCTCTGGTTTGTCTTTTGCTTGTTCTGTGTCTGCCATTTCTATTACTCTGACTTACCGCTTCGCACGAGAAATTCATTCAAACTGCCGCTGGCAAGCGCGTCTCTGACGAGCTCATCCACCGACTTGCCTTCATGCATCGAGCAACTTCCGCCAAGTTCGCCAACTTTATCCGTTTTGGCAACGATGGTCGGAGATCCTTTCAAACCGCAGCGCTCCGGATCAGCGCCGACATCATCGAGATTGACCGTTCTTATGTACTTGTCCAGTTCTTCCTTCTTGCGCTGCAGCTGCTGCACTCGCCACGCTCCTCGGAATGACTTGTATTCCAGGGGGTGGTAAGAGTTGGCGATGGTTACGAGGACAGGCATTTCAACGCGCACTTTCTGGAAGCCGCCTTCGATTATGCGCCTGGCGTTGACTTTGCCGTCTTCTATGCCGAAGTCTTCGCAATAAGTCACTTGCGGTAAGCCCAGTCGCTCAGCCAGCTGGGGTCCGACCTGAGCAGTGTCTCCGTCGGTAGTCTGCAGACCGCAAAAGATGATGTCGAATTCACCGACATAGTTGATCGTCTTGTAAAGAGCGTAAGCGGTAGCCAGCGTATCGGATGCGGCCAGCCGCCGGTCGGACAGGAGAAAGCCGCGATCGACGCCATGCTCGAGGGCTTCAAGGAGAACCTCGACCGCCGGCGGCGGACCCATTGAAATTGCCGTGACACTGCCGCCGAAGCACCTCTTGGTGTACAGCGCTGCCTGCAAAGCATACTTGTCAAAGGGGTTGAGCATGCGCTTGGCGCGCGCTCGGTCGATTGTGCCGTCAGGGTTCAAACCGGCTTTGGAACCCTGATCGGGTACCTGTTTGACCATGACAAAAATTTTGTAGCCCGGGGCCATAATTGTTTCTCAAAGAATTCCAGTACAAATTCTACAGAGATTATTCGATCTCATCCCTTATTGTTACGCACCGTTGTGGCTGCTGCATGCAAATAAACAATTAGATCAGCTTCTTTGCGCTCAGCGTCGTGATAGTCTTGTCCGATACGGCATTATCTGAGAACTATTTCAAGTCCATGGAGAATTGACAAAGGTATGCGCTTGAATGCAATCGTTTCTTTCCACTGCCATGCGGGCGATCGACGGAACCGCCGCGAGCGAAAATGTACTGCAAGAGGCGATCGGCTTCGCCTGCCGGCTGCGATTGCAACTGCCTTGTTTTTCTGGTTGTCAATCGTGCCGGTGCCGGCACAGGCGGTGGCAGCATCCAGCTCCGGGGAGAAAACCAGTCAGTCGACCAATTCCGCCGGCGCCGAGTGGAGGTCTATCGCTGAAAAGTACATCGATTTCTGCTTCCTCACCAATCCCGAGTTCGCCACCCGATCGGGCGTGCACACATATGATGGACGCCTGGCTGATCTTTCGCCGCAAGCACGCCGGAAAAACATCGAGCAGATCAAGCGCTTTATCAAAGACATAAATGCGATTGACTACAAATCGTTGTCGCCTGACGAGCAGCTCGATTGGAATCTGGTCGCCGGAGACGTTCATGAGAAGCTGCTCGAACTGGAGGATCTGCAACTCTGGAGGAAAGACCCCGACAAATACAGCTCGCTTGCCACAGAAAGTTTGTTCGTTTTGATCGAGCGCGACTTCGCTCCGCTCGAGGATCGGCTCAAGAGCGCTATTGAAAGGGAAGAGCAAGTGCCTGCTCTTCTTAAGCAAGGAGAGGCGAACATCGACAGTCAGGTCGTGCCCGAGATTTACAACGTCATCGCCCTCGAGCAGCTGCCCGGTATGATCAGTTTTTTTGAAACGACATTGCCGTCGGTTTTCAAATCGGTAAAGGATAAGGCACTGCTCGAGAAATTCGAGCAGCGAAACAAAGCCTGTGCTCAGGCTTTGAAAGATTACCAGTCTTTCATAAAGAACAAGCTGAGCGGCAAGTCGCACGGTCAATTTGCATTTGGAGAAGCGAATTTTAAACGCAAGTTCTTCAATGAAGATCTGGCTGAGGAATCAATCGATGAGCTTCTGGCAAACGGGGAGAGCGAGCTGCGCCGCCTGCAAAAAGCCTTCAAGGATGTGGCTCATCAAATCGATCCGGATGCCGATCCGCTGAAGACCTTCGAGTCGATCTCAAGTAACCATCCTGCGCCGGACAAGCTCATCGACTCCGTTAAATCGACGCTCGAGGAGATTCGCAGCTACTGTGTGGACAAACCGATCTGCACGATTCCAAGCGAGGAGCGCGCCCGGGTTGATGAAACGCCGCCATTCGAGCGGGCTTTGAGCTTCGCCTCCATGAGCACGCCCGGACCTCTGGAGAAGAAAGCGCGTGAGGCATTTTATTACGTCACCCTGCCGGAGAAAGACTGGGATCCGAAACGAACCGAGGAGCACATGCGTTCGTTCTCCTGGGGAGATTTGATAAACACGAGTGTTCATGAAGCTTATCCGGGACATTACGTGCAATTCCTCTGGGTCAATCATGCACCATCGACGGTGCGGAAACTGTTTGGTTGCAGCTCCAACGCCGAAGGTTGGGCGCATTACTGCGAGCAAATGATGCTCGATGAAGGTTTTCACAAAGGCGACGCCAAGCTGCGTTTGGTCCAAATTCATGATGCGCTTTTGCGCATGTGCCGCTATATGGTCGGCATCCGCATGCATTGCCGCGGCATGACATTCGATGAGGGTGTTAAGTACTTCATTACTGAAGGTTACATGGAGCCGGCCAATGCCGATCGTGAAACGAAGCGCGGCACCATAGATGCCACCTACCTCGTATACACGTACGGCAAGCTTAAGATTTTGGCGCTGCGAAAGGAAGCGGCGGAGAAGAACGGCGACCGCTTCGATCTGCGTGCATTCCATGATGCCTTTTTGAAGGAAGGGTTTCCGCCGATTGCACTTGTCAGAGCCAGGATGTTGAATCTCAGTGTGCCGAAATATTTTGACGCCGCCGGCAAAGGGCGATCCGATTAATGGATTCAGACGAGCCGGCAAGCCTTCCCTCGACGCAAGATGAGAGTCAGGATCTGGCTCTCCTCGAGGAATTCGCTCAAGTAAAACATGTGATTCCATATCGTCCGCATGTTGATAAAACGCCGGTCGGCCTCATCCTCTCCGTTTTCACCGATCTGCCCGGGCTGCTGGGCCCGATTCCGATCGCCTTTGCCTGCATCTGCGTGATTGCCGTCATATTTCTCTTTCCGAAACTGATTGTCGTCCTCACCTTGTTCCTGGTCGGCACGATCGGATTTTGTTGGATTGCGGCAATCATGTTGACGAGTAACACGGTGGTGAAGGCTGATGTGGCTGGAGTGACTTTGCCGCTCATCTATATCGTTTCCATGAAGGGCGAGCTGGACAGGGACTGGAGCGAGTTGCGCGAGGTCGCCTTCACCAAAGAGGACCTGCCGAGTTACGAGCCCGATACGCTGATTTTATTGTTCGCTGGCGGTGCACGCGCTTCGTTTCAAATCGACGGATTCACGCGCTCCGATCTCGAGCGCCTTATGCTGGCTATCAATACATATTGTCCTTCGGTGCGTAAGAGACCTGAGCTCGACGATTTATCCTCGAATCTGCTGGCGCCGCGCCCGGCACCGGGGATGGTGCGGGGCGCTCTCAGCTTCACGGAGCTGTGGCAGCAAGAGCTCGCTTCCCGATTCGGCAGCACTGCCTTTGTTCCCCATGAATCAGGCGATCGGCTCAATGACGGTCAATTGCGCATAGTCGGTCAAGTTGCCTTTGGCGGGCTCTCGGCAATTTATCTCGCTCAATGGCAGGGCAAGGGAACAGTGGTGGTAAAACAATGCGTTCTGCCCGAGTCGTCAGACGATAAAACTCGGGAGAAGTACCTGCAACTGTTCAATCGTGAAGCCAATCTCCTCGCTCGCATCGATCACCCGCGCATCGCTCATGTTTACGACAGTTTTGTCGAGGAGGGCAAACACTACCTTT
>JAJPJO010000417.1 GCA_021324135.1 Pseudomonadota bacterium | reverse complement strand
TCTTCTCCGAAACTGTTGTCTTGGTAAACGCAGATTCTGAGCCAAATGACAGGACTTTTGTACTTTTTGAAAATTAGATTGGTATCACTCCCATGAATAATTGGGGAATGGTCTTAATACTATATGAATGCATAGAGCAGGAAACTGGCATGGAAGCCTGTAGTAAGCAAGCAAGAGCTTCTCAGGTTTTCCATTTTTGCTGCTCAGAAGCAGATCAGCGGCTCGCAGCTCAGCGGGTCGCTTAGCGTTCGACCAACCCTCTGTTTAGATCCGCTCCGGCTGAAACATTGCACTCAGAGCCGATCTTGACGATGCAGCCATCGCCGCACCGCACCTTGCAGCGATTGCCTGTGGTGATTCGGCTGTTGTGTCCTGCGACAATTCGGCACGAGCTGCCGCACTCGATTGTGGCATCGTCATCAGCCAGGACGGTGGAGTACGGGCCGATTCTTATGTTGGCGCCTTTGAAGGCGACAAGGTGGCAATTCATTCCGGCTAGAACGTTCGCGCCTGGCTTAGCCACGGCGACAGCATGGTCGCCGATGTATTTCGGCTTCGTATCTTCTATGAAGATGATTGCATAAGCTCGATCCTTGATTGATTTAGAATCGAGGATTAGCGCCTTGTCGGACGTCTTGATGATGTGGGCGTTTTCGAAGCTGAAAATCACACACTTACCATTTGCCAACACGCTCGATCCTCGCTGCGCCTGCACGATCGCTCCATCTTCGGCCAGGACTGTCGCTCCTCTTTCCGCCCGGACATATGAGCCGTAAGGGGCTCTGACCAAGACTTCACCGAATGTGGAAACCAGTTGTCCTGGCGGTGCGACCAGCGCTTGCGCGTTCAATGACCGCATCAATAGAGCCTTCTTTTCTTCAATGTCTTTATCGGTGGTTGCGAAGTTTGATTCGAGAATAATGTCCATGGTTTTTACTCCTGTGAAAAACGGGGACCGGCGTGGTGCCGGTCCCCTCTGGTACAGCTTGCGTGCGATGCCGATACCTCAGCCGCACGCCTTTGATGCAAACGCCATCAGCGAACAACGATTGAGAGGCAATTGTTGTAAGCAAGACAGATTGCGTTCAGGGTCTTTATGTGTGGAACGGTGGTACCGTATCCGGTGCAAGCGACCGTTTCCTTGTTCAGAAGGAGAAGGAAGTACGGATCGAATCGCGAATTGGCAAGCAGCCACGCCGTTAATGCGCTGGTAGCATTGCGGATCGTTGCTTTCGATTCGATCACAACCTGAAAGTCCTTGCCATTGCCCAGATCATGCGCCTCCAGGACGACGGTTTTACCGAGGGCCGCGGCTGCCGAGTACAGCTGATCGAAACTCTCAATCGCTTTGAGCGGCGATGATTTGAACAAGGAGAAGAGCTGCCCGGGAGATACACCCAGCGCTTTGCAAAAGCGGATGAGTTTTTCGGCGCATTCCGGATCGGTACTGGCTGCGAGCAAGCACAGGGCCGATTCCTTGAAGATCATGCAGCTGCGATTGTTGTTGCGATGGAAGTTGGCCGCCAAATACGACATGCTCAGGCGGAGATAGCGGTCCACGTTCCCTTCCGAAATTGCTTGCAGCCGCATGTTTTGCAGATGCTTTTGCAGATCCCAGAGGCAGGCTTTGGTCTTTTCGAAACGGTCATAATTGATGTTTTTAGAACTGTATCGTCTCATTATCATCACCTAAAGAAGGCACACTCCCGCAGAACATGCAGGAGTGCGCCAGAGTATTACTGATACCGTCGGTAGTGCCGCGGAAGGCTTTGCGCGCAGAAGCCGGCCTCAATCGAATCGCGAGAACGAATTCAGCGATTAGCGATCAGGTAGATTAGGGCTCGGTCTATATATGCTTACGCCTGGCGCTCCTGGGCAAAAATCCAATGGTTCACTTGCAACTCTAGAGAGGCAATTGAGCCGGATGACAGACGGGGGCCTTGACGAAATGCTTCAAGTCGCAAATAGAAGACACGTAGGATACCCACAAAATTTGCCGAGCAGAGCCGTGCTATCTTGACGAATTCAACAAATATTCAGAGCTGGAGCCAAGACTAGCGCTAGCTTGGCCATGCCGTATAACACTTAAGCGCCCGTGGTCTTATAACGGTGCGAAGAATGCTAGTTCAGATTGGCAAACATTTTAGAAGTGAAATTTCTGAATAAGGCAATGGCTTAACTAGAGCCATGATGGCGTTTTTGCATATCGTCAGCTGCCTTCGATACAGTCAAGCACTTCTGCATGATCAAAACGGAATAACAGGCTCAAACAGCAATACTCATCTGGCAATCTGCATCGTTTTGACTCGGTCGATCGACAGAAGCTCGCTTTTATCCGCATGATCGACGGCACCAGCAAAAGCAATAATCCGGGCGCATCGATCTCAGTCGATTCGCCTGGCGAATGAATATTTCTCTGGAGATCCTATGATTCAATTCATGCCTTATCAAACGCACAATCCGTTCCTCGACTTCAGCGCCATACACCGGCGCGCTACTGTTGAAGCGCAAGAGTTCGGGCTGACGCTCATTGAGCCGGCAGCGCTGCTAATGGCTCTGGCTGCTGATTCTAAATGTGATGCGGCCAAGCTCATGTTACATGTCGGCGTCACTTATGAGGGTTTGCAGCGCCTGCTCGGCGCATTCAACCTGCAGCCCCTGAGTGGTGGCGTTCCGTTCAGTCTGTTTTCGACCAATGCTCTGCAAATGATCGCCGCCTCATTGAACATTGCTGGAGAGGAGCCCAGTGCCCAGCTTCTCTTGTGCTTGCTGGGTGATCCTATCTGCGCTCGCATGGTTGACACGGTTAGCGCCGGCAGGGGGGCGCTTCTGGCCAATGCCGTGAGAGCGCTGCTTACCTCCCGACTGATCGATCAGTTGTTCAACACCTCCAGGCAATTCGCCTCCGCCGCTGTTTCTGATCCGACGCCCAACCTGTCTGCATGCTCGATCGATCTCAGCGAGCACGAGAGTATAGAGGCGCCGCTGCGGACGCGAAGCGCGGTCTATCGCTGCCTGGAAATTCTTCAGCAATCGGAACCGCGCCGCAATATCGTGATCGTGGAAGAATCGGCTCTGGAGGTGGCTCATCTGATTCGTTCCATCGCCAGCCTGCTCGTGCATAGCACGCATTTGCCGGCCACTCTTCGAGGCAAGCGCGTCAAGATGCTAAAAACGTTCCCTGATGCCCTGCAAGAAGTGGCCGGCGAGTTGGCTCGATCAAGTGCTATCTTGTTCTCGCCGCTCTACGTTTCCGTTCCCTTTGCCAACGACCGCCAGTCCTTTGATGGGGCCGCATTCACACAAGCTATGCGTATCGCCAGAGTTTGTGTCGAGCAGCAAACACCATGCATTCTGTCCATGCGCAAAGAGGATTTCCTTGCCTTCTGGCGGGCGGATGCCGTCGCTCAATACTTCGAACCGGTCGTGCTCGAGCCCTTGCAACAGATGGATTTGCTCGACGTTCTGTACGATTTGCGTCCGCGCGCCGAGCGGCATCACAAAGTGCAGATTAGCGATGAGGCACTGTATGTGGTGGCGAGGAACAGTCATTCGCTGGACGAGGCGGTTAACCTTCTGGAGAAAGCGGCGGCGCGATCGGCATGGCTGGGGGCGGGACGGCAGATAACCGGGCAGGATGTAATTCAGACACAGACAAGCCTGCCGGCTAAGATCACCGATCACGTGTTCGGCTTCTCACCAGGCAGAATCGGCGATGCAGCCGTCGGCGTTCAACCAAACGGCAAGCGCAGGCAATGAGCAGCCGGGCAGCGCAACAGGGAGCAGATGTTAATGACATGGCTTCCTGTTGTGCTGCTGCTCGTCCGTCTTGTCCTTCGCCAGCCGGGCGCACCTCTACTATTTCAATACGTAGCACCGAATCCATCATCAGCTTCGCTTAGCCCGCAGATGATCGAGGCTGCGAATGATCGAGCCTGCGAATGATCGAGTACCGCCTGAGAAGCCCTTATGTCGTTATGACGATTAGATCAAATCTCTTGACTTGACGATGAAAAGATGCGCTCTGAAATCCAGTGCTGATAAGCCTTTTGAGATTCGGTT
>JAJPJO010000225.1 GCA_021324135.1 Pseudomonadota bacterium | reverse complement strand
GGTTGGTATCTGGCTTCAAATACGGTATCGCCTAGCCGAACGGAAATTGCCGGGAAACCCTCACCAACAGAATATTTACGGCGCATGCAGGCAGATGGCAAAATTGCTGTCCGCATAGGTCTGGCCGTCAATGTGGCTGATATTTTTGTAGACACCATGGATGGTGCGGACGTTCTCGACCTCAGCAACGGCAAGCAGGTGGCCAGTCTGCACCCGATGACGCAGTGGCGATTCTCTGCCCGCACCGCGCCTGGTGGCAGCACGGCGCTCGTGTTCAGCGGTCGGCGAGCCGTGGACAAATACGCGCTTGCTCTGGGTGAGCGAAGCCCTGGTGGCGTTCGGAATGTGGCATATTTCCCGGGCGCCGCAGCCGTTTCGCCTATGGATGCGCCTCCACCGGTAAGCAATCTTCGCTCTTTGCCGGGGCAGACGTACAGTATCACAGGCGGTGTATTGCTGGTTCCGAGCCAAGCGTCTCCCGACAGCTCGACGTCCTTCGTTTTCTCCCTCAACGGCCGCATGTACCGCGGTGCGCTCTGGATCAAATCGGCAACCGTCAAAGACGCTAGCGGCTGTGCGGTCACGCGATTGACGGCAGTAAACATTCTGGATGTCGAGGATTACCTGAAGTCGGTTTTGCCCTCTGAAATGCCGAGCTCGTGGCCCGAGGAAGCGCTCAAGGCCCAGGCAATTGCAGCCCGCTCTTACGCCCTGGCAAATTTCGGCAAGTATGACTCGCAAGGCTTCGACATCAAAGCCAGCGTTCTGGATCAGGTCTATCGCGGCGTGGCTGCCGAGACCGTATCCTCCAGTTCGGCGGTGGCCCGCACCAGAGGCGTGGTCATGAAGCACAACGGGCAAATCGTTCCTGCCCTGTTCCATGCCACATCGGGCGGTTGCACCGATCTGGCGGAGAATGTATGGACCCGCGAATTGACCTTCCTGAAGTCAGTGCCCGACCATGACAGCAAATCGAAATACCAGAGCTGGGAGCGCAAGGTTTCTCTCGATCAACTGGACAAACTATTCGCCAAAGACACAGGCACCATTCTCGGCGCATTCCCGGTGGACAGAAGCACGTCCGGCCGGGTAAGGAACATGCTCATCGTAGGCACTCAGGGCGCCGCTTTAGTCCCTGGAACCAGACTGCGGGAAGCGTTCGGTTTGCCAAGCACTAATTTTAATGTCCTGGCGGATCAAAACTCGTACGTCTTCAAAGGGCAGGGCTTCGGGCACGGCCTCGGCATGTCGCAGTGGGGTGCGCGCACACTTGCCGAACATGGCTATAATGCAGGACAGATCTTAAACTATTACTATAAAGACGTAACTTTCGAGCAACTAGTCGAGACACCGGCGCTATAGTTGAGTGATACTTGGTAAATGATGCCCGTTAGGTTTGCTTAGACGGGTCTTATAGACATTTCGTGAGGCTATTCCGTTTCCATGGACTTCGTATTGCAAGCTCTCGCCTGGATTCTGATGATTGGCATCATCAGCGTGTTGGTCATCGTGCACGAATGTGGGCACTTCTTAGTGGCGCGTCTCTTTGGTTTTCAAACGCCGGTTTTCGGAATCGGTTTGCCGGTCGGTCCTTTCGTCGTCGTCGGACACAAGTGGGGAACGCAGTTTCGCATACACGCCGCTTTGCTTGGCGGTTATGTCGCCATTCCCGAGCTGGGCGACGAGTCTCAGCATGATAAGGATGCCTACGGCGTCGAGTTGCAGCCATTCAAGAAGTTTCCCATCTGGCAAAGGGCGCTGGTTGCGTTTGCAGGCGTCGGTTTCAACATTCTCTTTGCCTATCTGATTATGTTCATGATGCTGGTCATTCAAGGCAATCCGAAGACACAAGTCGAGGTGCAACAGCTCTTCGCCAAGAATCCGATCGCCAAGAATGCAGGAGTCAAACCAGGCGACAGGATACTTTCAATCGACGATTACAAGGTCGAAACGACGCCCGAGACAGTCAAATTCCTTGAGGAGCACAAAGCCCAGCAAGTCACTCTCCATATGCTGCGCAACGATCAGCCTCTGGATATCAAAGTGACGACCAATGGCGAAGGCAAAATCGGCATGGTTTTGAACCAAAAGGTGATTGGCTACGAAAAAATCGACAAGAGCCTGCCCGAGATTGCCGTCATCGCATTCAATCGGCTGTGCGAGCTTACAAACGGCATGATACAGGCGCTCGGCATGATCGGCAAAGGCATCGCCGCCTGGGTCGCCTCGGGAGGCAAACCCGCAGTCGGACCCGATACTACTGTCGGTCCGGGCGACGTGCACGGCATACTGGCGGTCATGAAATTAGGTTCCGACATCGCGAAAGAACAGGATTGGAACCAGCTTTCATTGTTTACGATTCTAATCAGCATGGATCTGGCCATCATAAACTTGATTCCATGGCCCGCTCTTGATGGTGGTCATCTCGCATTTATGGCAGTCGAAGCCGTGCGCGGCCGCCCAATGGGTGAGAAGGCACAAGGCGAAATCTTTCGCTGGGGGCTGATCAGCTTGTTGGTACTGATGGTGGTGATCATGGTCAACGATGTCACCGCGCTCATGCAAGGCAAACTCGATCTTAAGAAGGCGCGAGAGGAAAGAGCAGGACCCCAGGATAAGTCTGACACAGGCACTGCACCTCCGAGCACAGGCACTGCACCATCGGCTGGAACGGCTCCAGCAGCCGGCACCGCACCATCGGCTGGAACGGCGCCAGCGGCAAGCACCACGCCAGCAGCAGGCACCGCACCAGCAGCAGGCACCGCACCAGCAGCCGGCACCACACCAGCAGCAGGCACCACTCCAGCGACAGGCACCACTCCAGCTGCAGGCAGCACGCCAGCAGCCGGCACAACTCCAGGAGCCGACTCCGCACCGCCTGCAAGTCCAGCACCGAATCAAAAGTGATTTAAATCGAATACGTGAATCGAATACCTGAAATCGAATAGGTGAAATCGAGAATTAAAAACAGATTTGGAGACAAAGCGACATGCCTAACTACGATTACCGCTGTAGCGACTGCCAGGAGAATTTCACTGTCGAACGCTCAATGAAAGATTCCAGCGCCACCTGCTGCGACCATTGCGGCAGCGAGAAAGTAGCGCGTATATGGAATATGTTCATCAGATCCGGTGGCATCACCCCTGATGTCGGCCAAGGCGCAAAAACTGCCACGAAGAAAAAATCAGGTGGCTGCGGATCGTGCTGCGCGACCTCTTGCGGTTCTTGCGGATGACGCACCAGAGCGTGCGGTTGTAGACATCGCGTGATCCGTTTGCATAACAGAAAGAACGACAGATCGGAATCGCTGATTTCAACGAGGCCAAAACTGCCCCATTCTGGCCTCGTTGCCGATACCAGAAGCCCAAATTTTGCACCATATAAGTGTCCATGGCCTCGTGTACGATGCCAAAAAGGGTCAATTTTGGCCTCGTCAAAAAAAGTTTTTACGCCATTAACATGACTGGCTGTGCCACGTTTTTGAACTGTGCATCATGGCATGGCATCACGGCATCGTGTTGAATTTTGCATCTGTTGCTCAAACGATGACATCTGAAGTAGGGCGAAACCCCACTAGCAGATGCCGTCCAGGCTCGTGTTGTCCCTGATTTGGATTTGCGGCCCCATCTTCATTTCATCGATGGCGGGGACAAGCCAAATCAAGCTGGACACAACAATGGCTGACAAGACGATAGACGCTAACAGATGCGACTTTTTCATCAACCACGGAGTATTCGTCCGCATGCGATGCCATTGACGTGTCTCTAAACGATGTGTGTAGCGCGGCACCACATGATGCGATGGGCGGCGATGTCTTTCGATAATTGCCGGTGAGATAGCCATAAAGCTTCACCTCCGTACCATTCTCAGCAGCGTTTCGAAAACGCTGATTGAATAATTGATTTTGAATTCTTTCTGTTCAAATAGAATGCTGGCGTCAGCCAGTACCGTAAGCCGGTGTGCTCGGACATCAGTCCTTTCACATACATCCTAGTGGGCTGTTACCGCCAGCATTCGGCAGTCTTCGATTTTTGTCGGTGCTTCCAGCACCATCCGGTCAAGCAGCTCTGGTGCTTGTTCTTATTTATACTGTCTACTAAAGGTTTACACCCGTGAGCAGCAAATACACCAGTTCTTAAGGTTTCCTTAATAATCTTTGAAACACTGAATATTACTGGATTTAAGGGCTATTCGCCTGGCTCAATTTCAGCCCCATTTTGAGCTGCGTGCCGCAGTAATAACCAGAGGAAACCGCCAGCGTTGCGACGAGCAAGACAATCAGGATGATATCGCCTTTGGTGAATGCAAAAAAATTCTTCATCCTCTCCTCATACCTCGACTAGTTAGACTTGTCTGTTTTATTACCGCCGGCTGAATGCGCAGTTTGGCTGCTCGAATCGGCTTTCTCAGCCGGTTCCGCTGCCGCCTTCGTGGTTGACTCAGATTCAGAATTCGAATCCGCATTGCCACCGCCGGCGATTCCATATAACTTGATGAGAATATTGAGCGCTTCAGCTCTGGTTATTTTCTTCTGGGGATGAAGGAAACGTTTCTTCTCATCAACGGAGCCGGGATTGCAGTCGAAGGCTTGATCGAGCACGCCAGCCTGCTGCGCTACTGCGACGTACGGTCGTGCCCAGTCATCAATCTCACCTTCGTCCTTGTAACCGAAGGCGGAGGTTTGCGTCTGATCGGGATCGTACCGCAAGCCTTCTTTGATTTCCTTATCGGTCAACTTTTCCACGCGCGAACTCTTTCCGGAGAAGTTCACATACAACTGCGCGAACTGCTCACGGGTGATAAGCTCGTTTGGCTTAAACTGCCGTTTTTCACCCTTCTTAGAATACCCTTCCATCAAGTGTGCCGTTGTTGCCGATTCAATATCCTTATAATAAGGATCGCCGGCACTGACGTCGGCATAGGTAGGTTTTGACGGCACCGCTGATGGTGGCTGTTTTATCTGAACCAGCCAGCGAGCAAAGGCGGCTCTTGTGACCGGATCATCGGGATGAAAGAGCCCATCGGCGGAGTTGCTGATTAGATGTGCCTCGGACGCCTTCTGCAAGCTGTCCGCCAGTCGAGAGTCCACCGATTCAGAATCCGACAACTTGGTCTTACCGCCACCAGATGTGGTGTCAGCGCCTGCATTAGAGGTTCCCTTCTTGCCACTGCCATCACCAGAAGCATTATCGCCGGCGGCTGCGCTACTGCCTGCCGAGCCCTTTCCGTTCCCTTGATCGGCGCTCTTGCCAGGCGTTCCGGATGAATCAGTAGCGGCTGCTCCAGGCTTTGCAGATACTGCTTGCGCCTTATTGATGCTGCTGGCTACACCCCGGTTCAGCCTGGTGCCATGCAAATTCAATCCCAATGCATAACCAACGAAATAACCATTGGCAATGACAAGGCAGGCGATGATCAGCTGAGAGAATCGGGGGAAGCTACTCATTAATGGTCTCCCAATCGAGCTCGTCTTTGAAGTCTCCCTGATCTGATCCATGTTTTTCGTATTTGACCAGAACCTGGCCGCTGCTGGAAACATCATTGACCGGGTTGACTGCCTGCGCGACATTCTTCTGAGATCCGCCTTGATTGCCGCCCGGCGCAGGCGCTGGCGCTGTCTTGTCCGCTTGCGGCTCCTTGGGCGCCGCTTGCAGATTCTCTAACCCGGGGATGCCACTACCGGCAGTGTGGGGCATTTCGACAATGTACACGGCAATCGAGGATGCGTGCGCGTCGAACATGCCCTGCGGCAGCCGTTTTGCTTCAAATGTAATTTTGTTGCGCCCCCGCAAGACAAGATCAGTCACATCGATAATCCGTCCGCTTGCTGTAATTGGCGGTAGTTTATGGCTGTTTATGCTGACGCTGATCGAATAAGGCGACTGCTCGCTTCCCGATGAGCGCAGACAATATTGATGTTTAAGCCCGGGTCTGAGCCAGCCCGTCCGTCCGCCGTCGACCGGTACGAATGGCTGGGTAAACCCGACACCAAACCCGATGGCGCCGGCTATGCCGGCGAGCACGAGCATGAAAACGACAAAGATCCCGCCGCCGCCTTTTTTCTTGGGCGCGGCTGTTGTTGTCGGCTTGGAACTTTCAGTCATAGATATTTAGCTCTGGAGATTGGTTGGCACTGGGAACAAGTTTTGATCAAAATTGAAAAGGGATTGGCTGTAGATTGGAACAAGTTATCTGGAGTCCAATATATAGATGGTAGCAGTCCTGGATAATCGGTCGCCAGAATTTGATTGTGAAATCAAAAGGTCAGTTTTAATTTGCAAGCCTGTTTGGGTTGCTATACTCAAAAGTGCGAGTTTGTCGAAATTCGTGAAACAGAAGACATTGATCGTCGTCGTTATATAAAGATGAATCGAGTCGTCAAGCAGATCCTTAGCTCAACCCTGGCAGTACTTATAGTGCTGAGCACATTTGCTCTGGGCTCGGCGGGGATTTGTGCCTCGCTTCAATTTGAACCGAGCAGAACAAACAATTCAGCGCCATTAGCCGAGGCTTCGAGCGATGAGCGTTCGCCATCGAATGAAATCGATGACCGCTTGCATTCTGATTTGGAAGATGAGCAATCTCAAGACGATGCAATAAGCAGCAACGACGCATATGAAGACCTGATGCCGTGCTGCATTCCGCATACTACACCGGGAATCAACCAGCCGTGTCATTGCAAGAAGGACAACGCGCCAACTGTTCCCAGCCACAATTTTATCGGCGCTTTCCATAAGGATCTTAAACAGCTGCCTTCGCAACCCAGGCTGTTCAATCGCATCTACACAAACAAAGATGTGACCAGCAGTTGGCTGGCGTGCGATGTGAGACTGCGAGCGCCGCCTGATCGGCTTTACTTACTCAAGTGTTCATTCCTGAAATAAAGAGTCTTCGTGCACTTGTTTGAGCACGCCCACCGGCGTGTTCTGTTGTCACACGAAGATTTTTATTTAGGAGAATATTGTATGAAACGCATTCTATTTTCATTGGTTATGCTCTTTGCACTGCTCGTCACAAGCCCTGCATTCGCAGCGGATAAAGGACACAAAGGGCACGATTGCAGCACGATGTGCAATTCCTGCGCCAAGACTTGCGAAGACGCGCTCAAAGCGTGTGAGGAAAAGGGTGGAAAACACGCCGACAAAGCTCACACTGATAAATTGAAGGATTGTATCGCCATATGCAAAGCCTGCTCCGATCTCGGAGCGCGCAATTCGAAGCTGGCAGGCAAACTGCGCGCCGTATGCGCCGAGGCATGCAAAACTTGCGCGACGTCTTGTGATAGCTTGAAGGACGACAAGCTCAAAGACTGCGTCAAGGCTTGCAACGACTGCGCCTCGATGTGCCAGGAAAACAGCAAGTAGAGCAATGTGATGAGCCGGAAGGGGGGCGCGCAAGCGTCCTCCTTCCCCTCGGCACTATTTGCCGAACGGTTTGGATAGATCCATCCTGAGCAGCCTTGAATCTACCTAGTTCCTGCCGCCTGCAAGAGCGCTGAGTCGACGAATCAGCTCGTCCTCTTCCTCTTTGGAGAGAGCAAACGATTCCTGATCGTTGGGGAAATTGCGATTCATCACGTCGGTGGCGTATTGTCGTATGGCTTCAGTGGAAATCTCGTCGAGATTTGCATAGCGCCGCACGAACCGCGGTTTGAAGTCGACGTACTTGCCCAACATGTCGTCGGTGACCAGAATCTGCCCGTCGCAATCCGGTCCGGCACCGATGCCGACTGTGGGAACCTTGAGCTTCTTCGAGATTACCCGTGACACCGTGCACGGTACCATCTCCAAAACGACGCTGAAAGCACCAGCGCGTTCCAGTGCAAGCGCATCCTCGAGAAGTTTAATCGCCTCATCGGCGGTGCGTCCTTGCACGCGCGTTCCGCCCAGTCCATGAATGGATTGAGGAGTGAAACCAAGATGCCCCATCACTGGAATGCCCATATCGACGAGCCTTCTGGTGATGTTTAAGTTGTGGTCCGTAGCCCCTTCGAGTTTGACGGCATGCGCCTCCGCCTCTTTGATGAAACGCCCGGCATTTGAAATCGCCTGAGTGACATCGACCTGATAGCTCATGAATGGCAGGTCCGCCACCACCAGCGCATTCTCGACACCGCGCGTGACCGCTTTGGCGTGATGCAGCATCTCATCCATCGTCACAGCATGCGTGGTCTTGTGCCCGAGTGCCACCATCGCCAGGCTGTCGCCGACAAGAATGATATCGACCCCGGCTCGATCGAGAATCTTGGCTGTTGAGTAATCGTAAGCCGTGAGGGCGACAATCTTTCGGCCCTCTTCCTTATATTTTCTGAGCGTCAGGGTGGAAACGTTTTTTGCCATTTTGAGCTCCCCTAGAGCGGCACTAGAGACAGGCGCCAGAGCAAACCTTGAGAAACGATCGCGCGACACGGCACATAATAGCAGGACTTCTTAAAATCCGTTCTTCTGTCTTTGCTGGAGCTGAATATCCTGCAGTTGCAAGCCGACGATGTGCTTGGGATCGTAAGGATACTTGCCGTGCATGTCTCTGTATTTCTTGTACATGCGCCCGGCCTCAACCGGCAGACGCATCTTCTCCAGCAAATAGCCCATGTTGTAGTACAAGCCATCGTATGTGGGAACGATGGTAAGCGCCTTTTGATACATTCCGGAGGCAGAGGTGACGTCGCCCTCTTGCTCCAGGATAGCTCCGAGATTTTGCTCCGCTTCCCATGAGCTGGGGTTTATTTCAAGAACGCGATTGAAGGTGGCTTTGGCGGCCGGCAGATTGCCCTCATCGACCTCCTCCACTCCTTTTTCGAGCAAGGCATTGTGCTCCTGGATGTCATAAACGGGCTCGCCCTTCTTCTTGCGGCCCTTTTCGCGTCGCTCCAGTTCTTTCCTCAAGATCTTGATGTGGTTGACGATCTCGACATTGTTTCGGGTTTCTTGCGCCACTTCGGTCCAGTCACGGATAGCATTGTTGAGGAAGTTCTTCACCTCGTTTGCCGGAGCCGTCCAGTTCTTTACTTCCAGACGATCCAGCTTCGGATAGTTTTTCGATTCGGTATAGGTCGGGTTTACTTTCAAAGCCGCTTGCATCTCGAGCAGGCAGCGAATCGGATCGCCGCGCAGATAGCGGAGTTTGCCAAGCTCGTAGTGCCCGACTGCGAAATTCGGATCGCACATAAGCGAAATGCGAAATTCCTTTTCCGCCTCATCGAGATTACCTTCAGAGCACCAGATATGACCAAGATAGTAGTGCACCATGGGATTGCGCGGAATGAGCTTAGCGGCGTTCTGGAGCTTCTCCAGCGATTCGCTTATATCTTTCAGCTCACCCTTCTCATATTTCTCGTAGATTGAAATCCCCAGGTCGCGCTGGGCTTCGAAATAATTCTGCTTGAGATAAACGGCGGTGCGAAACTCCTCTATGGCGCCGTCGAGATCGCCCTGCTCATGCAGGATTTCGCCGCGGTGATAGTGAGGCTCGGCGTAATTTGGATTGATCTGAATGCAGACCTCGAATTCTTTTTTGGCTTCTTTTACCTTTCCTGTTTTCTTGAGGAAAACGCCATAGTTATTGCGAGCCTCCAGGAAATTGTAATCGAGTGACAGAGCCGCTCTAAACCACATCATCGCATGGTAGTTATCGCCGTTTTCAGCATATGAAAGCGCCAGCAAATGGATGATGTTTTTGTCGCTGTGATTGAAATTTTTCGCCGCTTCCAGAATGTTGATTGCCGCCGAATAGTCGCCATTTGCAAAGGCCTCTTTCGCCTTGGCAAACAGCTCCTGGGCCTTGAGCGGGTTTTGAATGCCTGAATTGGGATTGTTGTAAACCTGAGCCGGGGCAGCCGATACAAGCACGGCGGGTGCCAGCAGTAAAAGGATAGCTAAGTATCTTATTAGAAGAACAGATCTAGAAATCACGTCTGGTAATTGTTGTGAAACGCTTCCGTATATTAATTGCCACGAAACAAGAATCATAATAACCGAGACTTAATCCATTTGCCTGCCCGACTTAGCCGCTACTTCGAAACGGGTTTCGCTTTCGCTTACCAACGGGTTTCGCTTACCAACTGGGTTCGCTTACCAACGGGTTTCGCTTACCAACTGGTTCCGCGCACCACGGTTTTCGCCAACCACAAGCGTCTTTTTCATGCATGTGGAGTAGAACGATCCGTTTTTTTTGACGAGGCCAAAATTGACCCTTTTTGGCATCGTAGACGAGGCCATGGACACTTATATGGTGCAATTTTCGGGCTTCTGGTATCGGCAACGAGGCCGGAAATGGGCATTTTTGGCCTCGTTAAAAAACGCACCTTCTCGATCGCATGCCGGATGATCTGGATTTCGATAATCTAGGACTCTTTCGATGAACCGGGACTCTTTCGATGAACCGGGGCTCTTTCGATGCTGCTGACTTTCTCTTATACGACTGAATTAACTGGGGCGAGGCAAGGAGCCAAGGAGCGACCAACTCGGGTACCGCCGTGCAGAGCGATAGAACTAAGCTTGGACCGAGGCTGTCGATTAATCTCGACAACCTCGGTGCCAATTGTGCTCACTCGAAAAGATAAGGTTCTTCCTAAAGGTTTCCTCTAAAGGGTTTCCTCTAAAGAGTTTCATCTGAAGGGTTTCATCTGAAGGGTTTCATCTGAAGGGTTTCTCCAATGGTGTTATCTGATGATCCTCTATAACGGTCCCTTTGGAAGAGATCAGCCGAGCGTCGATCTGTTCGACTGGTCAAGCAGCTCCCGTCCTTGAGCCTGCATGTTCAGGAGTTCTCGATAATCGATTTTAGTGGAGGCAAGTTTCGAGCGCGCTGCCTTTTCATTGGCATTGCCGCGCTTTTCTCCGCCATCGGGAACCTTCTCAGGCTCTGCATCACCCTTTTTGCCTTCCACAGGTGCACCATCTGTAGTGCCGGCTTTTGATTGATCAAGACGTTCCTTCGTATATCGCATGACAGAGCTCATCGAAACGTCGCCGACGCCGGTCCAGGGATCGGTATCGCCGAATAACGAACGGCTCACGCTTCTGCCGATCGATTCACCGGCATAGCCGCCAATCTTGGTCATGCCGCGATCGAGGCGGGAGCGCCCTTCCGGCACCTTATTCAAAGCATTGCCCAGGGCCTCTCGGGCGGCTTTCGCGCCGAGGCTCGGTCTTGTGGTCATGCTCAGCGCGCTCGGTCTCGTCACAAGCGGATCGATGTGTGGGTCGTTTTGATGCATCCTGGTTTCAAGATAATCGGAGATGCGATTGACCTGTGCCGCCGCGTCCTCGACACTCATTCCCTTAGCTTGCAGCTTCAGGGCGGCCGGCAAGCCGGCTCCCATAAGCTGGATCATTGTGTAGTCCTTCGTATCGAAAGGAATATCTTCCGGCTTCCTGCCTTTCTCGATCGCATCGACAATCATGTCGGCGATCTGATCCTTTTTCTTCACTTGCAACGGCAGATCGGGCGGCGAAATGTCATTGTACGTCTTGCCCTTCAATGCCTCGAGCGGCGTGTTGAATTGCGCCCGCACCAGGTGTGGTATCACGGCGTCGAAGTCGGCTTTCGGTATAACAATCTTTTGCCCTGGATTGTCCATATCCGCCCATACATAGTCTCCGCCCCGAGAAGCATCATCGGCATATTTATCCAGGGCATCGGCGCGGGCGATCAGGCTCTTATCGCCGTTGGCTCGCTGGCGAATCGTTTCAGCGACCAGTTTGATGCGCCAGGCATCAATACCGTGAGCTTCGATACCGATCGGATTTTCCGGGGAGACAAAGTCTTTGCCAAAGACGTTTCTGGTCTCAAGCTTGCCGCCCGAGCGCAGAGCTTGCAGAAGAACGCCCAGAGCCAGAGCGCCGTTCGGACCTGTGTGAGCGGCGCCGCCCATGTCAGCTGTATTTTCATTGGCATTAGCTTTGAGGATGGAGACGATTACATCCTGCATCGACACCTTGCCTTGGCCGGGAACATCAACCATGGTTTGCGCCTTAGAGCCAAGCGCCTTGTTGACCACATCGCCAATCACTTGATCGCGTATGGAGGCTTCGAACCTCATGATGCCGCCGTATTGATCGTGAACATTCTCATGCCCCATGATGCCGGCGCGCAAGAGTTTAAGGAATTCCATGTTACGCGGCCAGTGCACCAGGTCGACGTTCCACACTCCATCAATTTGCGGCAGTGTGTGCGGTCCGGCACCGCCGTCGAATGCCACCAGATTCAGTGGCGGATTCTTGTTGGCCAGAACTTCATTTGGATCGAGACCGGCTTTTTGAATGCCGCGTTTGTAGCCGGTGTAAAGCTCGAGGCTGAACATGTTGAGACTGTGAATGTTGCGACCGGTTTCACCCAGATTGGCGGCCAGGTGCCCAACGGCTGCATCACGACCACGCATGAACAAGGGCGCCACTTGCTTGTACTCTGCCAGACCGTTGACCTGATTGCTCAATTCGATCATTTGACCGAGCCACTGACTGTATCCGGGATCCAGAGGCGCATTGGGATGGAGAGCCGCATAGACAGGACCGACCTGACCCTCTTTAGCATCCTTGATTTGCTGATCCTGCTCCGATGTTTTGAACATCTCCTTTTTCGTATACTTGGCGAATTCACCAATGCTGGTGGCATTGATTACATCGGCCGGTCCCGTTCCTCCACGAGCTAATGCTACTTGCTCGGGCTTTACCAAACCGGACTCGGGAACCTCTATTTTGTTGGACGGCACGAAGAGCTGCGGACGTTCCGCCACTATCAGCCCGCTTGGCCTTTGGGTAAACATGTAAGTCTGGGTTTGCAGTTCCTTACCTTTGGCATCGACCTGATCCTTGGTCATCTTGCGCGGATCTTGACCGGCGAGGATCATATCGATCGTTTTCGACAGACCGATCGGCCTCCCTTCCGAGTCGAGAAAACCGCGTTTGTGAATGGCGGTTTGATTAAGGGCGCGATTGAGATCGGACTCGGCCTTGCTGGCTCGGGCCAATTTTTCCTCGAGCGGCAACTCCGGCTTGGCCGGCTGCTTGGCCAACAGCCGATCGGCGACGCTGCCCGATAAAGCGTCAAGCTTAGCCATGCTCTTGTTGATCACGCGGCCGGGCAAATACTTATCGCTTTTCAGAACATCAGTCTTGAAGTCTTCGAACTTCGTGTAGCCTTCCTCGCCAAGCGCCTTCTTCATGCCCAGCTCGCCTGCGCCTTCTCCAAGTCCGGCTACTTTGCCGCCGACCATGAAGTCCCAGCGCAACTGTCCGAGTGAATCGCCCATCTTCACTCCGGACTCGGTGACCTTCTGGAAATCACCGCCCTCCCAGACATCCGAGTAGGCTTGCGAAAATGGCTGAATCGCATCTTTGGCCATAAAATAAGTAAAGACACCAGCGGCGATGGCACGAGCCGCACCGGCTTTGGGCAGCAAAACTCGCATGCCCAGACCGATCGAAAATGCCACGCCGTTTTTACTGAGCGCCTCTACCGGATGAGTGACATCATGCAATGGAGCAAAGACATACTTGCCCGGATACGATAATGCCACGCCCTCAGCCGTAACAAGGCCAAGCCGAGCGACGCGGTTTTCATTCAAAAACTTATCCAGAGCGGTAGGATCGTGATGCTCTCTAGGATCGTAAATCTTACCGCTGCTCTTCTGGCTCGGCGGGCTGCTCAATAGCTGCGCCACCTCAAGATTTACTGCGCCGTTGTTTTTTAAAACCGCATCGGCTTTGCTGCCGTTTTTTCCCTGAGCACCATCAACTGGTTTGCCTAATTCGTTGCCTGCCATACGCGCGACCTCCAGGTTTCACACCACACCACACCACACGCGAAAAAAGCCGGCACACTGTCTTCTTCAAAGAAGACTGCCGGCTCACGCCAATATAAAAACTTTTCTGCCTGGCGCAGAATAGATCGCCTAACATCGATCCCACTCCCAATTCGGTTTATTTCACACACACGAGAGCCGGCGGAGGGTTGCTCCGCTTTCATTTAATTTCGTTCCGGCTCGAACGACAGAGAATCATCGGACCAGTTGGGCTGGTCTTGACCTTGTTTTTATAGGGGTAACGATCCGCTGTACCCATAAAATTAATCGACTTTACATTAACTGTCGATGGGGAGAATTACGTATGAAGTCGTGATTTCCGCAAGAACTAGGCCGCTAAATGTCATAATTAATCCTGATTTTCGATATAGTTCCAATCTATAAAGACGGCGACCCGTATAGACACTGCGGAGATGGTGAATTGACAGAACTCGACGTAATCAAAGATCGGATTGAAGGAACGATTTGGGGAGCTTGCTGCGGAAGCGCTCTAGGTGGCAGCTGCATCGGTCTGAACCACAAAGAGATTCTTGCTACTGCCGGCGTCTCCGTTTTGCGCGATTTCGTTCCGGGATTATCGCGCAGCCAGCTGCCGGAACATCCACCAGGAGCTATTCTGGCTGATGCGCAAATGGGACTGGCCCTGGCCGAGACATTGCTCGCTGGCAAGGGAACGCTCAGCGTCAGCGCTTTGCGCCAGCGCTTCGCCGCACTGCTCGAGTGCGACGACTTCAACAATGCCGGACCCGGACCTCTGTGTCTGGCATCGCTGCGCCGATTGGTCGATGACGCCGAATTGAGTGATGATGAATTCGAGAGTACCCATGTGAGCGGCGCGGCGCGTGCCTTTCCGATTGGTTGTTTGCCCGATTCAAAGGCGGGGAGCAACGGCAATTCATCATCGGCAAGCTCGGACATCGTAACGGGAAGGACAGCCATAGCCGTAAAGCAAGCGATGCTTTCCCAAAAGGACAAGAGCGTCGCGGCTGCCTCAGCGGTAATTGCCGACATCATCCATCACTTTATCAAGGGCGAACGGCTCGATGACGAGGCTTCCGTCCGCACATTCGTCAAGCGTGAATTCGAATTGGCCCAATCGATCGAACCGAAGTTCGCCGACTTCTGGGACGATGTCGCACCCGATCTTGACTACAACATGCCGGCACGCGAGTTGCCATATTCGCTGGTCAACGTTCAATCAAACGTGAATGAATGCGTGCCCACCGCCGTCGGCATCTTCCTCATATTCCGCCACGATCCCGATGAAGCCATCTGCGCGGCTGCCCGCGGCGGGGGCGACACGGACACGGCCGCACTGATTGTCGGCGCTCTATCAGGGGCCTATCACGGCGCCAAAAGACTGCCGCAGCGCTGGCGGGAGAAGGTCAGCCACGCCGATCGCATCCAGTCGGTAGCGCAGGGACTGGCTGATTTGTGGTAGCCGTAAAACGCCCCGCCGCCCCAGCCAGGTCCGGAGGCTGCGCCATTCTAATTACGTTTTTTGTCATGAACCCGAATTGAGGGATAAGCCTTCCCACTCTTCGTTGTAATATGACGCCATGAGAGCAGATAGCACTGTTGCTTAGCAGCAGGCTGGAATCCTGATGGAAGCCTGACTGGATGAGAACCGGGGCGCACATCCATCTCGTCGGCCGGGCCGACTGAGAGATGGGAATCTAAAATATAAGGAATAGAAATATGACCACTAATGTTATGGCAGTTCGCGAAGACGAGCAAAAAAAATTGAAAGACAAAGTGGCCGTCATCACAGGTTCGGGCAGAGGTATCGGTCGAGCAATCGCTGAAGTTTTGCTCGCTCATGGCGCCAAAGTCGTGATTTCGGACATCAACGAAGAAACATGCAACAAGACGGCCCAGGAGCTGAAGAGCCAGGGCGGTGAGGCGATCGGCGTGGTTTGCGATGTGACCAAGAATGAGAGCATCGAAACCCTGGTCGAGAAGGTTGTTAAAGAGTGGGGCCGCATCGACGTTCTGGTCAACAACGCCGGCATCACCCGCGACAATTTGATCATGCGCATGAGCGACGATGAGTGGGCCGCGGTTATCGAAACAAACCTGACATCGGCTTTCAAAGTCAGCAAGGCAGTTCTCAAGGTCATGTCGAAACAAAAATCCGGTCGCATCATCAACATCGCCAGCACGAGCGGCGTGCACGGCAACTTCGGTCAAGCGAACTACGCCTCTGCCAAGTGCGGCTTGATTGGTTTGACCAAAACGATTGCTCTTGAATACGCCTCGCGCAACATCACCTGCAACGCCATTGCGCCCGGTTTCATCGATACCGATATGACCAGGAAACTTAGTGAGGAAATTATAAAGAAGATTCTCGATCGAGTTGCCCTTGGTCGCATGGGCACGCCCGATGACATCGCTCAAGGAGTTCTATTCTTCGCCGGGCCGGGCAGCTACGTCACTGGCCAAGTGCTTGAAGTGAGCGGCGGGCTCTATACGTAACATAGAGTAAGAAATAGAAGCGGCTCAAAGCTGATTGTTTAGGGTTGACGTGATATTCTAGTTGCCCTTGGCACGGCTTAGTAGCCAGGTAATTCAACGTGCCGCTCGGGATTCTCGGGACTTATTAGGAGAGTAAAGAAACATGGAAGAGAAGGAAGCCTACGAACGGGTTAAAAAGGTAGCCGTTGCCCAATTGAACGTGAATGGTGACGAAGTGACCATGGAAGCCAGCTTCACAAAAGACCTCGGCGCAGACTCCCTGGACCAGGTCGAGCTAGTAATGGCTCTGGAAGAAGAATTCGGAATGGAAATTCCGGATGAAGAGGCCGAAAAAATCACTACCGTCGGTGAAGCTGTAAAATATATTTCAGCCCACCTATAAGCGGTCGGCTCACCGAAGAGGTTTCGCTCAGGTGCCAGTACAGGTTGTCCTCAACCTGTAGCCGGTAGTAATTGCTTGGCGCTGGCACTTGGCATACCTGACAGGTTGCCGTTGCCAAGTTTCGTGCTGCAGCGCGGCAACACTCAAGTAAACGCAACTGGGATCAAGCGCAATCCATGACAAACGAACGTGTGGTCGTAACAGGAATCGGAGTCGTCTCATCACTTGGGACGGGCAAAGATGAGTTTTGGGAAGGCATTGTAAACGGCCGCTCCGGAATCCGTCGGGTGACGCTGGTTCCGGAGAAATACCAATCGGCTTGCAAAATTGCCGGCGAAATCAGCGATTTCGACCCGAGCAAATTCATGGACTTCAAGCAGGTGAAGCGTACCGATCGCTTTATCCAATTCGCCCTGGTGGCGAGCAAACTGGCCCATGAGGACTCGCGCATCGATCTGAGCAAAGACGATCCCACTCGAGTCGGCGTTGTGGTCGGCTCAGCGGCAGGCGGTTTCACCTGTATCGAACAACAATATAAAGTCCTGATGGAAAAAGGCCCGGATCGTTGCTCACCATTTACGGTGCCGATGATCATCGTCAATATGGCCGCCGGATGGGTATCGATGGTCTATGGCGCCAAAGGGCCAAACCTCTGTCAAGTGACTGCCTGTGCCACTTCCACCCACTCGATAGGCGATGCCTACAAATTCATCAAGCGCGGTGAATGCGATGTTATGTTTGCCGGCGGCAGTGAAGCGCCGATTACAGGCCTGGTGATGGCCGGCTTCTCATCAGCCAGAACGCTGTCGACTAGAAACAACGAGCCGGAAAAAGCAAGCCGGCCTTTCGACAAAGATCGCGACGGATTCGTCATGGGCGAGGGCGGTGCCGTTCTCATCCTCGAATCATTGACTCACGCCAAGGCCAGAGGCGCCCAAATATATGCTGAAATCGTCGGATACGGATTGACCGGCGATGCTTACGATATCGTGGCGCCATGCGTAGACGGTGATGGTGCCGGGCGCTCCATGCAGATGGCATTGAGTGAAGCCGGTATAAAACCGGATGAGGTAGACTACGTCAATGCGCATGGCACATCAACCGGTCTTGGTGATATCGCTGAAACCACAGCCATCAAGCATGTTTTCGGCGAGCATGCCAATTCAGGCAAACTGCTCGTCAGCTCGACAAAATCGATGACCGGTCACTTGCTCGGCGCCGCCGGTGCAATCGAGGCAGCGGCAACCTGCCTGGCCATCAAGGAATCGATCGTGCCGCCCACAATCAATCTCGACAATCCCGATCCGAAATGCGATCTCAATTACGTTCCCCACAAAGCCATCAAGGGCAAAACGATAAAATATGCCATGTCTAACAGCTTCGGCTTTGGCGGACATAATGGAACGCTTCTGTTCAAAAGATTTGAAGACAACCACAATTAAGGCGTTCATTTTCCTCAAGCGAACTATCGTGGTTGTAACCCAGTGAATGAAATAATCGGCAAATCAATATCGGAGATCAGGCGCCTGATCGCAACGCGCCAGATGTCCGCGCGAGAAGTCACACTGGCGCATCTCGATCATGCCAGAAAAAACGACGAGCAAACAAACGCCCTGCTCTGCATTACCGAGGATCTGGCGCTCGCTCAGGCGGAGGCAATCGACAAGCAGCTCAGCAACGGCACGGCGCCCGAATCCTTGCCACCACTCGCCGGCGTGCCTATTTGCTTGAAAGACAATATTTGCGTTCCGGGATACCCGACTACATGCGGCAGTCGTATTCTGGAGCACTTCACCTCACCTTATCAAGCCACGGTAGCCACGCGGCTTTTCGATGCCGGTGCAATTTTAATCGGCAAAGGCAACCTCGACGAATTCGCCATGGGATCCTCAAATGAAAACTCGGCATTTAAAACGGCGCGCAACCCCTGGAACTTGAAAAAAGTGCCGGGCGGCAGTTCGGGCGGACCGGCTGTGGCTGTGGCTGCCGGTTATGCAGCCGCCGGACTGGGCTCCGACACGGGTGGATCGATCCGATTGCCGGCGTCATTCTGCGGGCTCGTCGGCATGAAGCCTACATACGGCTTGGTTTCAAGATACGGTCTGGTCGCTTTTGCATCCAGCCTCGATCAGATCGGTCCCTTCGCCGCGAATGTCGAGGATGCCGCTCTCGTTCTTGCGATCATTCAAGGGAAAGACCGGCGTGATTCGACCTCAATTGATGATCCCTTCGGCAAGCTCAATTCCCGTAATTACCCGCGGCTCGACCTGAGCTTCGTCCAGTCTCTCAACTCGGAGGAGAAGGCATCGGGCAAAGCAGGCTCTTTACGTGGTATCAAAATTGGTATCATGCGCGAGTTGTTTGGTGAGGGAGCCGAAGGCGAAGTCCGATCGGCAATCGAGGCAAGTATTCAAACCCTCACCGCGCTCGGAGCCGAGGTCGCGGATGTTAGCGTCGACCATCTAGATGTTGCACTTCCGGTCTATTACATCATCGCCACCGCAGAAGCGAGCGCCAACCTGGCTCGTTACGATGGTGTCAGATATGGTGCGCGCAACCAGGACGCCACGGACATTCTCAGCATGTATACATCCACTCGACAGGCTGGATTCGGCTCAGAGGTAAAGCGCCGAATCATGCTGGGGACCTACGCCTTAAGCTCCGGCTACTACGATGCCTATTACAAGAAGGCGCAACAAGTGCGCCGGCTCTTGAAAGAGTCTTTCGACAAAGCCTTCGAAAAATTCGACGTTCTTCTCTCTCCCACATCGCCGACGGTGGCATTCAATATTGGGGAGAAAACGGACGATCCGCTGACAATGTACCTGAGCGATATTGCCACCATACCGGTAAACCTCGCTGGTCTGCCGGGAATTTCGCTGCCCTGCGGCTTTGGTCGAGAAGGGTTGCCGATCGGCTTGCAGCTTATCGGCGCTCAGCTATCCGATACCCAGCTCATCCGCGTCGCACATGCCTTCGAGCGCGCCAATCAAGCAAGCGCCAGGCGCTGCTCCTTCCTGCCGGCATCCGTGCCGGGGTGACAGAAGCTTATAGCGATCTCAGATTGAGCCAACCTTGCCTTTTTCTTAGAAATCTTTGGCACTCAGGAGCTGCTGACAAGGTCTTCGATCTAATAGACTAGGTACCTGCCATTCAAGGAGACTTGACAATGCAAAAGAACCGAAAATCCTTTGCCTACCTGACGGCGGCGGTAGTTGCCGCTTTCTCTACATTGCCCGCCCTGGCTGGACAAAACGACTTTTTCGGTGCCCAATCGGGCTCGGGCAGCACCAGCAGCACACCGATTGCCAATCCAGCCGATGCCAAGCAGCAAGCTACGCCATCCAACCCTTATGCTGACCCGGTTCTGCCGCACGGCGACTTCACTGAAGACGAGAAGCGCATGCAGAAGAAATACAGAGCCAGCGTCCGCAACGCCAAGGATTTGATTGCCAAGGGCACGGAGATGATGGAAGTCGGGCAGCGCAAGCACAATGACAAGGTCTATAAGAAAGGGAAAGTCTTGAAGGACATCGGCGAAAAGCAGCTTGCCGAGCTGAAGGAAAACAACCCCCTGGCGGACCTTCAAGATGGTGGCAACAAGCGTAAACAAACTGCTGACGCGCAGACGAGCAGCACGCAATAATGTAGGCGAGGCGCTCATGCCGGCCTGATCAGAGTAAGGCGCGCTTCAGGCATCCATTGCTGAGGCATCAATTGCAGTGCAGTTGATTGCCGAGGCAGCATTGGTGGCGCGTGGTCTTCGAATGACGTCTGCGTTTTAGCAACCGAACCAATTTCAGCGATGGCAGTCACACACTGGGGGATGAGATGGCAATCAGATCAGATATAACAGAAGCAATCGGCAACACGCCATTGGTAAAACTCAACCACCTGGCCGAGGGGCTGAAGGCCACTGTCGCCGTCAAGCTGGAATCGATGAACCCGCTGGGCTCAGTCAAAGATCGCATCGGCGTGTCCATGGTCAATGAAGCAGAGAAAGACAAGCTCATCAAGCCCAAACATACCCTGCTTGTCGAACCGACTTCGGGAAACACCGGTATCGCACTGGCTTTTGTTGCCGCAGCTCGAGGATACAGGCTGATTCTGACAATGCCAGAGACGATGTCGATCGAGCGCCGCAGCATGCTGGCGGCACTCGGCGCCGAGCTGGTTCTCACGCCCGGTCCGGAGGGAATGAAAGGCGCCCTGGCGCGAGCCGAGCAGATTGTCTCGGAAAACAAGAATGCTTACATGCTTCAGCAGTTCAATAACCCAGCCAATCCAAAGATTCATCGCGAGACGACAGCCGAGGAGCTGTGGCGCGATACCGAAGGCAAGATAGACATATTTGTGGCCGGCGTCGGCACCGGTGGCACCATCACTGGTGTCGGTCAGGTTTTGAAGGAGCGGAAGCCGTCAGTCAAAATTGTCGCTGTCGAGCCGAAAGACAGCCCGGTGATCACGCAGAGCCTGGCTGGTCAGCCGCTGCAACCAGGTCCGCATAAAATACAAGGCATCGGCGCCGGATTCATTCCTGGTGTCCTCGATCTCTCCGTCGTAGATGAGGTTTTCCTGGTCAGCAACGATGAGGCGTTCGAGATGGGACGCAAACTTCCACGCGTGGAGGGCGTCCTGGCTGGTATCAGCAGTGGTGCCACCGTTCACGCTGCCCTGCAAATTGCGCGGCGCCCGGAAAATGCAGGTAAAGTCATCGTCGCTATCGTTGCCAGCACCGGTGAGCGTTACCTGTCCACGCCCCTGTTTCAATTGGCTGCCTCGCAAGCCAGTCTGCAAACAGTTTAAGCGCAGCCTGACCTGAGAAATATTTGAGTCTCACAATTCGATGAGCGTACGCACTTTCGTCCATACCGTACTGCGGATTTACGATCCGGGGCGGTTCGGCTAGTATGAAAGTGTGAGCGGCGGAGTCGGCGAGCAAACGACGAAGCTCTTGCGGCTTCCTGAATCGACGCAACTTTACTAACGGTGACAGTCTGAGGCGAGACTGTTGGAGGTTCAACCATGCTTAGAAACACGGTAGATATGCAGGCAATAAAGAACCGGCAGAAGTTTCCCAAGAACAATCATTTTGCCTACAAATGGCGAGTTCTGGACAACTTCAACAAATCGATCGAGCGCCAGATGTACTACATGAACATGTGGGGAGCGAACAATCATCGCACGCTGATGAACGACAAAATCCTGCAGCTCTACAAGTCCCGTTATCAGGGTTCCCGCACAGATCTGATTGTGGACCTGGTCAGTGACACGATGCAGTTTCTACAAAAGCGCAGAATAGAGCACCACAAGCTTTCACAAGTCGAGGTGACATTGTCTAAAGCGACGATGTGCATGATCGATCATTGCTTCAACACGCTTCTTTCCTTTGCCACAGAGCTGAACAGCATTCTTGGTCTGAGCGAGTTGTTCATTACCGGCAGCGAGCCCGAGATAAAAAAACGCAGTAACAGCAGCGAGAATTCCATTCCTACATACATTCAAGCGCATCTGTCCACCAGCCTGTATCGCCTGGTTCTGGAAGGCAAGCAAGATCAGCTGAAGTTCTACATAATCCCAGCCGACAACCTCAGCGCGCTGAATGAAGTTCATCTGCAATACAATCCGGTCGAAAGTTGGCGGGCTCATTTCGCAGGCGAAGATAACGCAATCTGGATATCGGCATCCGGATCATTGAGCGATGAATCAGTCGACATCGCTTGCGTTCATTTGCTTCGCCTTCTGATTGAAACGACGCAAGAGCGCTTGATGCCCGCCGCTGCACTCGAGCAAGACGCTCAAGGGTTTAAAATGGCAGAGCCCGATCCTTGGATGCAAAATCGTTCGGCCGACGGCACCACTCGGTCCGACTTTGAAGCCAAATCCGGCTATGGTCCGGCTCTGGCATCGCTCGATGACGAATACGAATATCTCATGGACTATAGCAACGACTGGAGAACGGTCGGCGATATCCCGGAGCATGCCTTTGCAAAAATGGAGATGGTGGATCAAATGGTTCAAAGAGAGCAAGCACTGCCGAAAGGTGGAGCGCAAACCGGTCAGTACAACTGCCTGCCCAAAGACGGAGCGCAAACCGGTCAGTACAATTGCCTGCCGAAAGGCGGAGCGCAAACCGGTCAGTATGAGAACCTGTCGAGCAGGCTTTCAGCGGCATCAGGCAGGTTCACTACCGGCTCACAAGGCACCTATGATGAAATCTCACCGGCTCCAAGTTACGATCTCCAGCCCATCTTTGAGGAAGTGCAATCCAGAGACGCACAAGTAATCAATGTCGCTGAAGATCTTTGCGCTATTGCCGCGCTGGAAGAGGTTGATGGAACAGAATGGCCTTGCTTGCAGCCGGCACCCCAAGCCGCTCAGACGCCGAATCGAAAGAGCAAAGCGGTGATCACATCACGGCGCTCGACTCGCAAAAGGACATCGGCAAAGGCCGCCAAAACCGCCAAGAAGTAAATCTAAAGCGCACCCTGACGAGCGAACAGGCAGCCGGTCAGCTTCGAGCTAGCCGGCTGCGGTTCTTTGGCGTTTGCAGGAGCAATCGCATCAGGAAGTTCAAGCTGGGTATAAATGATCTGAAGACTATGTCCTTGCATGGCAATGCGCGAGAAAAAAGAAAAACTAAAAGACCGATCTTTTCACCTCCGCGAAGTCTGCGACAACTGCGGCAAATTCAAACCGGCCGAAAAAACCGAAGCCCCTGAGTCTGAGAACAGTGAGGCATATCTGGCTGTTTACCAGCGCTGGGGGTGCCACTGTCATTCAGCCTCGACCCGACTTAAGGTTTCCGGCTCCGATGCCTCGGCCTCGGCGCTCAAAGAGCTCATTGTCGCTGCCGATGAACAGGAAAAGGAGCGTCAACCCATTGAGACCAAGCTGGAGGATGATAAACATCAAGCAGCCGACAGACAAACGATTGCCGCCGGCTCCGTCATACAGGCAGAGGACTCCGCCTGTGTAGCCGACCGCTGGAGGGTTATCACTCTTCTGGACAGTGATTATCTCGGTCAGATCTTTCAAGCCGAAGACAAAATCACGCATCAGCGCGTGCGTTTGCGCATTCTCAATCCAGTGCTGAGCTCGAATCGTCGCATCGCGAAAAGATTCCTCCAGGAGGCCCAAAAATCATCTCGCCTTACTCATCGCAACATAGCTATGGTGCTGGACTACGGGCGCCTGCCTGAAGGCGGAGCGTACGTGGTTACCGAGCACATCGAAGGGAAAACGCTGCTCGAGACCATTCAACAAGAAGGATTTCTGGACACGGAGGAAACGTTATCGATCTGGCTGCAGTTGTGTGAAGCACTCGAGGAAGCGCATGCACACGGAGTCTTGCATAGAGGCATAAAGCCGAGCTGCATAATCGTCGAGGCAAGCGGCAACGTGAAAATCATCGACTTCGGTCTGGAAAAATCACTGCCGCCAGCCGGAAAGGTTACTCAGGCAATTTCGACCATTCTTCGCGATCTGGGCGATCCGCGCTATATGAGTCCGGAGCAATGCCTGGCCTGGCAAATCGATCAGCGCTCCGACATCTATGCCCTTGGTTGCGTCATATACGAAGCTCTCACCGGCAAGAAGATTTTTTATCAATATAAAGGGCTGAACGTGATCATGGCTCATGCTCAGGTGTGGCCCGATCGCATCGCTGATGTGATGTACAACTCCGAGGTCCCGCCTGCTGTAGAGGCTGTGCTGATGAAGACGCTGGAGAAAACGCCCGAGCATCGATACCAATCCATGAAGGACCTGCGCAGCGACATCGAATGCATCATGGTCGGCAAGAAGCCTCAGCATGTCGATTTTCAAAAGATTGCCGCATCGGAGGCGAACTATCGCTCGGCCGCGAAAGCTCACTTCGTTCCGCCCAAAGAGGCGCCGGGCCGCACGCGTCCAGCCGATTCGCAGAAAACGATGAGCGAGCGCGGCTCTCCGACTGACTGGCAGCGATACGATCATCGCCCAACGGCTGAGGAAGATCGCACCAAATACGGTGCGAATGCCCGGCGCGAGAATTGGCTGCTCCTGGTGATCTTAGCAAGTTGTCTCGTGGCGGTCATGGGAGGAGTGGCGACATTTGTAGCGCACGTGCGGGCTCCGATAGTGCGAGCCGGGCACAGGCCGTCCCTCGACTATCGATTTACGCACCTGGATCCGCCCACAAGCATGGAATCAATGGTTGAAGAATCGCGCGCCAGTGAAATCCTCACATCTGAGAGAGCCGCCAACCGGTCGCATCGTTCCGGCGCCGGCAGCGAGCCCAATCATCAGTACGCCAACTCCGGTTGGGACTCGCATTCCGTATCCGAGTCATCTGTAAAGAGCGATGCACCAGCCGGGATGGAGTGGCCGAGCGAGCCTTCTGAGGTCAGGGTCGCTCCGGTGAATGCCGAGGGCGGCGAGGCGCCGGTATTAAAAGTTGCCAGCCCACCCGACGCATACGTTCAACCCTACTTTTCCCGGGGCAAGGAAGACCATCTTCGACTGGTCGTTCCAGGGCAGGCAATCAAAATAACGCCGGAGATGGTCAATCATGAGGATAAGCTCGTATTGGTGACAAAAGACGGCTCGCGTCTCGATCTCGGCTACCTGCCGCTCCGCAAAGAAGACATCAACTCGAAGTTGAAGGTGGTCGCTAATGAGGAGGGTGGCGGATATCTGATCTTGATCAATAAGGACGGCAAGTTTCCCGACCTTTCACAATCAATGGAAAAGACCACGGAGCCAGGCTACGATCCAAAACTCGATAAGCAAAACGTTTTTCGTATCTACCAGAAAAAGTTCGGCGATCACTACTGAGTGAATCAAAGAACCACCCGTGATGTCACCTGCCCGGACTTCAGAACGGCGCAGCGTGCCGCCCCAAGCAAAGCAGTGCGGTTGTTCATGATGATCTTAACGGGCATGCGCTCGAGTATGGCGCGCATCCTTCCCTTGTTGAAAAAGGAGTTGAGGAAAATGGGCTCTCTCATTCTCTTGTGAATCTTGGGTGCGATGCCACCACCGATGAAGACACCGCCGAAGGCCATGAATTTCAAGGCGGCATTTCCAGCTTCAGCACCATAGATATCGACGAACATATCGAGCGCTTTGACGCAAAGTTCGCTCTTGTCCTCGAGCGCGAATGCGGAAATGGCTGCAGAAGGATCGTCGACGGCGCTCAGCTCTTCGGCCAGCCACTGCGGCTCGTCATATCGATTCGTATCGCGAAGGAATGAGTAGATGGCATAAAGACCCATACCTGATAAGACTCGTTCGTAACTGACGTGATGATGATCGCGCCTCAGGTATTTGAACAAATCGATCTCCTCATCCGAGCGCGGCGCAAAATCGGTGTGCCCGCCTTCGCAGGCAAAAGGCACATAGCCGTCACCGTTCCAAAACATGCCGGCCTCACCAAGTCCGGTGCCGGCCGAAATTACGCAGGCATTGCCGCGCGACCCGACTTTACCTTCATGAAGGACGATGAACTCATCCTCGGCGAGGTGAGTGATACCATGCGCGTTAGCCTCCAGATCGTTGATCAGCCATACTTGCTCGAAGCCTAACTTCCTTTTCAATTCGCGAGAATCGACCAACCATGGCAGGTTCGTCGTGCGGCAGATCCCGTCGATAACCGGTCCGGCGATGCTGAGACAAGCGTAGCGAACCTCGAAGTGATGTTTGTCGAGGAAAGCTTGCACCAGGCTCTCGAGATCGGCAAATTCCTGGCTGGAGAACTGGGCCGTCTCAAGGGTCTCCAGCTCGTCACCCTTAACTTTGAAGACGCCGAGATTGGTTTTCGTTCCACCTATATCGCCTGCCAGAATCATGGCTCTGCTCCCTCCTGAATTACTTTCTTCCTGGCACCTTTATGGGCAGCCGCGACACCGTAGCACCCCGGCTGCCCACAGATGATGTCAGCTGAGCCCGTCAGTCAACGCTCTGGCAATATGCTTGAGACCGTCAGTCACATCCACCTTAATGTGGGCGCGCAACAGTCTTCTTTCCCGTTCGGATAAAACGCTCAGATCACCTCGTGCTTGCGCGTCCTGGACGACACCAAATGTGTACTTGTGCTCGGGAACGGCAAGGTCGTCTTTATGTTTGCATGTCACCTGCAAGAAGACGCCTGAGTTCGGCCCGCCCTTATATGCCTGCCCGGTCGAGTGCAGGAAGCGCGGTCCAAAACCGAGGCATGTAGCCACTTTTCTCCAGTCGCGCACGGCATGGCGAATGTTGGCGAGCAAGCGCTCATTCTCCTCGTTCATATGAATGTAGCCCAGGAGAGCGAAGTAATCGCCCTTGCCGAGCCGATTCAGATGGGCTGCCAGAATTGAGGAAAGGGTTCCCTTCGCGATCGCTTGCTTCAATTCCTCGGTGTTTCTCTCGTCGCTATAAAGAGCAACGTTGTCATCTTCGAAGATTGGCTGCTCATCAGGCAGTGAGCCCTTCTCCTCATAAGCGTCGGTGAGGGCGCGGGTTTTCACTTTGCTGGCTTCGACATCGGGTTGATTGAATGGATTGATACCCAGTATGGAGCCGGCCGTTGCCGTGGCGATTTCCCAGCGGAAGAACTCGGCCGCCACCTGCATGCGATCGTCGAGCACTATGCGAACAACCGCCTGTCCATTGCTCTCCAGGCTTTCAATTGCTTCATTTTGCACTTTGTCCGATTCGCTCTCGAGGCGCAGGTAAACGAATAGCCTGTCATCACCGTAGGCTGTCGGTGAGGCGAGCAGCTCGCGATCGACCGGTATAATCGCTTTGCCTTCTTTGCCTGTCGATTCGGCGATCAACTGCTCGAGCCAGGCGCCCAGATCGGATATGCCGGGCGATGTAAAAATCGTCAGCTTGTCTCGTCCATTGACAGCCGCCAGTCCCAGAATGATACCGAGGACGACACCAGGGTTATCCTTGACCGGCTGCTCTCTTCGGCAGGCTTCGGCCATGTCTTTAGCCCGGCCGAGAAACTCCTTCACGTCCACGCCTGCCACTGCCGATGGTATCATGCCGAAATCGGAGAGCGCCGAGTAACGACCTCCTATGCCGGGGACACCGTAGAAGATACGCCAGAAGCCTTCCTTCCTGGCGAACGCTTCCATTTTCGAACCCGGATCGGTGATGGCGACAAAATGTTGCTTCGCCTCTTCCTCTCCCACCGTCTCGCGAACTCGCTTGAGGAAGTACTCCATGAAGATGTTCGGCTCGAGGGTACTGCCGGACTTGCTCGAGACGATAAACAAAGTCTTGGCCAGATCGAGCGATTTATCCTTGGCCAGAATTTGCTCCGGGTTGGTCGAGTCGAGAATGGACAATTCGGCATAGCCTGCCGGCTTCGAGGCGGCGAACGTGACGCTCATCACCTCCGGGCATAAGCTTGATCCGCCCATGCCCAGCACCACCGCTTTCTTGAATCCCCGCTCTTTGACCTCATCGGCAAAGGTGGAGAAACGACCGACATCCTTAATCTGCTCGTCTACGATCAAAAGCCAGTCCATCCATTTATCTTCGTCGCTGCCCGTCCAGAGCGTTTTATCCTTGCTCCAGAGCTTATTAACCCGGGCGGCATCCTGCCAGTCCTTGATCGTCTCTGCTACCTTGCTCTCGAGATCGGCGGGCAACTTGAAGGACATCGTATCGATCAGAGGCGGCAGGAGAGCTTTGCGCTCTTTGTCCACGGCGTCGATCAACTTATTGAATGCCGTGGCGAACAATTCCACACCCTCATCAAGCAGTTGATCGGTTACATCATGCAGCGATATACCGGCGCGCTCCAGCGCCTCCAGCGTATTGCGCGCATCATCCATGTTCTGCTCGAGGGTGTCATCGACGGTACCATGATCGCGGAATGCTTCCAGGGTATTGAGCGGAACCGTATTCACGGTCTCATTGCCGATCAGCTCATCGACGTACATCGTGTCTTTGTAGGACGGATCCTTGGTGCTCGTGCTTGCCCACAAGAGGCGCTGCGGGCGCGCCCCTTTGCCGGCCAAATGCTTCCAGCGATCGGATGTGTAGAGTTCGCGATAAACTTGATAAGCCATTTTGGCGTTGGCGATTGCCGTTTTGCCCAACAAATTGCGATAACGATTCTTCTCTTTCTCATCGTCGGTTGCCTCAATCTTTTCATGAAGCAGTTTGTCGGCGAGCGAATCGATGCGGCTGACGAAGAAGCTGGCAACCGATGCAACCTTGGCGGGATCGCCGTTTCGCTTAACCAGATCCTCGAGTCCGCTCATGTAGGCCTCGGCAACCTTTTTGTAGGCATCAACCGAGAATAGAAGGGTGACGTTGATGTTCATTCCATCACCGATAAGCTGTTGAATCGCCGGTATGCCTTCTTCCGTCCCCGGCACCTTGACCATCAAATTGGGCCGGTCGACCTCTTTCCACAATCGTTTCGCTTCCTGGATCGTCTCGTCCGTCTGGCGCGCCAGCAGCGGTGATACTTCCATGCTGACATAGCCGTCGCGCCCGACCGTTTCATTGAAAACGATGCGCATCACATCGCAGGCCTCTTGAATGTCTTGAATAGCGAGGCGCTCATACAAATCATTGGCATCAAGCGAGCGGTTGCTCACCAGCTGGCTGAGCTGCTCTTTGTAGTCATCGCTTCCGCCGATCGCCTTTTCGAATATAGACGGATTGGAGGTAACGCCCCTCAGTCCATCTTGTTCGACCAACTTACGCAATTCACCCTTCTTGAGATAACTGCGGCGAATGAAGTCGAGCCAGATAGACTGCCCGTGCTTGGTTAGCTGTTTCAATCGGTTGTCAACTTGCCTGGCGGTGTCAGTCATTTTTCATCTCCAATCGTAAAGCTTGTTTAATACTTCGAGAATACGGCGGAACGGTCGGCATCGATGCCTCCGGCATATGCTATCCCAGAATCTTGCGCCAATACTTCAGGACCCGGAACCAAAGATATCAGATCGCGACCCATTTTAGACCAATTTGTACGACATAACCCTATGAATCAGTTTCACGAAATTGTTATGATGCGATCTCGAGAGACTGAGTACAGCAGAGGGAAACTACGAGGTAAATACCGTGCGTATTCTATTAGCTGAAGACGACCAGATGCTCTCCAATGGCGTCACTATGGCTCTTTCACAGAACGGCTATCTGGTCGATCACGTGAAGTCCGGAAGCGCTGCCGACAGCGCCCTGACACAGACTCCATATGATGCGGTCATCCTTGATCTCGGACTGCCCGACATGGACGGGCTCGAGGTGCTGACCAGACTGCGGCAACGCGGTCAGGCGACTCCGGTTGTCATTTTGACCGCTCGCGAGGCCGTCCCGGATCGAGTCAATGGACTGGATCTGGGAGCCAACGATTACATGACAAAACCGTTTCATCTGGACGAGCTGGAAGCCCGAATCAGAGCGGTTTTGCGCAAAGACAGCTGGAGCAATCAAACCGAAGTGCGTTACGGCGATTTCGTTTACGACACAGTCGGCAGGCGCCTCTACGTAAGAGGCGAGCCGGTCGATCTGTCGGCGCGCGAAGTGGCGGTGCTCGAGCTGTTGTTGCAGAGAATCAACAAAGTAGTCAACAAACAGCAGCTCACCGAGCATTTATCGAGCTGGGAGTCATCAATCAGCTTCAATGCCATCGAGATAATCGTTCACCGGCTGCGCAAGAAGTTGTTGGGATCCGGATGTAATCTGAGAACCATTAGAGGACTCGGTTATATTTTGGAACCCCCTCAATGAAGCGTTCGATACGCCGTCGACTTCTTTATTGGCTTATGATACCGCTGCTGGTACTATCTATAGTATCAGCAGCCGGGTCTTATTTCATTGCCGTACAGTTGACGAGGGCGGTATTCGACCAGAACTTGATGGCCACAGCCGATTCGGTGCTCGCTCATGCCAGGGTGGACAATGGACGGATTTCACTCTCCATGCCCGAGCGCATCGAGCAAATGCTCACCGACAACAAAGACCAGCTGCTCTATGAGATCTTCACACCCGAGCATGAGCTGCTCGCCGGCGACGCCAAACTCGGCGTGCCGCTTGAGTGGCCCAGCGATTCGTTGCCCGTCCTTTTTCACGATCAGATCATCGACGGGCAACAATTCCGGGTGGTAGCCAGCAAAACCACGATCGGCAAAACCATGCCCGTCATCCTTCAGGTGGGCGAAACGCGCTACACTCGATTGCAATACCGGCGATCGATCTTACTATCCATCTTCATCCCCCAATTGATTCTGATCACCTCCGCCTTGCTTGCCGTCTGGCTCGGCATCGGCAAAGGATTGAACCCGCTCAACAAAGTGCGCCAGGCGGTAGCAGCGCGCTCGCCGGCTGACCTTTCGCCGTTGCCGGAGCAGAACGCCCCCTTCGAGGTACACGCATTAATCACGGCGATAAACGGGCTTTTGAGCCGCATTCGCGAGGACATGGCCCGCCAGGAGCGATTCGCATCCAACGCCGCTCACCAGCTCCGCACACCGCTGGCCGGTATAAAAACCTATCTCGAGTTAATGGGAAAGATGGCAAAGGACAAGGAGATGACCGCCATGGTGGCGGAAGTGTCAACCGGTGTCGATCGCATCACCCGCACCGTCCAGCAGCTCCTCAGCCTTTCGCGTGCCGAGCACGCCGGCGGCAACTACACATCCAACACGGTCGATTTGAATGAAATCGTCTCGGAGGCAACTACCGATGTCGTGCCGGAATCGATCAGCCGCAAAGTCGAACTGGAGCTGAGCACGGCTAATGCCCCGCTTCTGATCAAAGGTGAGCCGGTAAGCTTGAAGGAGCTGACCACGAACTTGCTTGAGAATGCCATCCGCTACAACAGCGCCGGCGGTCATGTAAAAATCATTACCGCCAACGGATCGGAGGCACAGCTCATTGTCGAGGATGATGGAATGGGCATTCCGGAAAACGAGCGCAACCGGGTATTCGAGCGCTTCTATCGCGTGCGCCGCTCGAGTGATGTGGATGTCGAGGGTAGCGGATTGGGACTGTCGATTGTCAGCGAAATTGCCAAAGCCCATGGCGCAAGCGTCAACATCGGCGTCGGCAGCTCGGGCAAGGGCACGAAAATTGTCGTCTGTTTTCCAAACGTTTTAAATTGATGAAACAACCGCAACAGCTTCAGCCGTCTTGCAAAGAAGTCTTTTTATTAAACGTTCAGCTGCAAACAAAAAGCCTCTTCAATATTGGGCATATGGTAATGGATCAATATGGCTAGAACGCCAGTCACTTCAGGCTGATAAACGAACGACGGATGAACGTATTAGAGAAGACAATCGTATTTCCCACGGATCAATCGCTGGGACCCCTTTACCTTATCTATCAAGAAGACGACTACGGCAAGTGGTGGGAGCGCCAGATAGGCGAGGCCTACGGCGAGGTCATCGTCCCCTACACCGGCTATCTGCACCTCCTGGTCTCGCCGACATGCGATCTCTCTAACCTGGCCCTTTTGTCGCCCAATGATCTGGCATCGTTGGATTTCAGGCAGCGGCCGCTCACCGATTTAGAACTTTCATTCATTCAAGGTCTGACGGGATTGCGCTATCTAACGCTGCCTCGCAGCCCGATTACCGATCGCGGCCTCATGTATCTGGTCAAGCTCAATCGCCTCATGACCCTGGATCTGGGTGGAACGGCGATATCTGATGAAGGGCTTGAATATCTTGCCAGTCTGACGAGCTTGAAAAATCTCTATGTCGACGACACCAACGTCACCGAGACCGGTTTGAACGCGCTCAGCAAAGCCCTGCCGCGCTGCCAGATCATCTCCCGCAAGAGCCGCACGATTAGATTTCCGGAATACTCGATTGGCACGGTCTGGCTTGCAGAGGCATCCGAGGGCGGGGCGCGCTCATGGAAAGTGCTCGGCGACGCCTGCGGTCTGGTGCGCGTATCGCGGCGCGATTTCGTGCGCCTGGAATTTGCCGGCGAGCATGCGGCGACCGCGCTGGCGTCCTTGAAGCCGGACGACATTCAATCGCTGGACATGATCTGCGATCGCATCCGGGGTGATGATTGGATCGCGCTCTCGCATTTGAGCGGACTGCGCGAGCTGCGCCTCGGCGGTGCCGAGTTGCCGGCAGGCAGCCTGGCTCATCTGCAACGCTTTCCGCACTTACGCAATTTGCAACTCACCGCCTGTGATGTCGGATATGGTGCCTTCGACGATCTCTCGGCCATCTCGACGCTGCGCGATGTTCGTCTTTCCTACTGCCAGTTATCGAGCGCCGGTCTTGGCAGTCTGGCGCGTTTGACCGGTCTGAGAAGCCTCTTGCTCGAAGGCGACGGCATCGATGATGACGTTTTATCGGAATTCACGACCATCAGCAATCTGGAAGAGTTGTACCTCGTTTTTGCAAACGTCACGGACACGGGGCTGTCTAGCCTGAAGAATTTTCCTAACTTGAAGAGCCTGGTATTGAGGCTCGACAACATCACTGAGATTGGTCTTTCTCACTTGCGTTTCTTACAGCACCTGGAGCGGCTCGTGATTCGCGCCGAAGAGATTGGCGATGACTGCCTGATTTATCTTTCCAAGTTGCAAAACCTGCGCGACCTGACGATCAGAAACATCTCGGTGCGCGGCGACGCCACCGCTCTGCTCTGCGATCTGCAAAATCTGGAGAGATTGAACATATCGGCTGTGATGATGCAACCCGACGATGACTTGCCGGAGCACAGGCACAGACTGCGTTTCCTCGTCCGAGATTTGCCTTATCTCAAGGAGCTGATCGTCCGTTACGAAGGCGAGTCGCTTGAATTCGACAACCTGCCTTCGCTCTTGAAGCTGGACATCGCCAATATCACATGCAAGGATGAGGGTCTTATCGGGCTCTCAAAGCTGAAATCGCTTGAGTCGCTGAGTTTGAAGTGCTGTGAGGATCTCGGCGACGAGACGCTGAAGTCCGTATCCGGTCTGAAGAATCTCGTCGAGCTGGACGTCTCGATGAGCGGTGTCACTAATGACGGCATTGCCCATCTGCGTGCTCTGCCACGGCTGAGTTACATCGGCATGGCGGGCGGCAGATTGACCAATGAGGCGCTCAAACATCTGAGCAATTCGACCGAGCTGCGCTACATTGATTTTCCGCAAAGCCTCAAAGATGAGGATCTGCCTTACCTGCAGACGCTCAGCAAATTGAAAAATCTTCGCCTGGGAAACGTCAGCGACAATGGCATGCCTTATGTGGCGCGCCTGACCGGAGTGCGTTCGCTGGACTTTTCACGCTCGAAAGTCTCTGACAGGACTCTGGCAATCCTCTCCAATTTCTCCCGCCTGCGCGAGCTGAATCTGAGAGGCACTGAGATTAGCGATCTCGGACTGGTGCATATCGGCAAGCTCAATCGCCTCGAGATGATCAATTTGTCCGACACGGCAGTTACAGATGTAGGTCTTGCTTCGATCAGCAACCTGACCAACCTGAAATCGATCGATCTTGAAGACTGCACGCACTTCCACGACGCCGGACTGATCTGCCTGCGGCTTCTCACATCCCTGCGCTGGTTGAACCTGAATAACTGCAGCGTCGGCGATGCCGGTCTGGCGCATATTCGTGGATTGAAGAGCCTGCGTGCTTTGCGTCTGGGTTTCACTCTCATATCGGATGAAGGCCTGGGTTGGCTTTCCGGTATGTCCGCTCTGGAGGTTCTCGACCTGTCGTATACCAGCATCACCAATGACGGTATCAATCAAATCGCTTCATTGAGCCAACTGCACGAGCTCAATTTAGAAGGAACATCAATCGACGACGAGGCCGTTCCGAGCCTCGAGAATCTGCTCAGGCTCAGGCATTTGAATTTGAACTATACGGCAATAACGAAACAATCGCTGACTGCTCTGGCAAACTTTCCTTTGCTCGAGCATTTGAGCATGGTCGGCACACCCATTACATACGCGCAATTGATCGCCTTGAGCCAAATGCCTAAATTGACACGGATCGTCATCTCCGATTGCCCCTTCACCGAGGAGGAGATGGATTTGATCGTCGAGGCCATGCCGCACTGCGAGATCGACTTCATCACACCTAAAAACGCTTGAGGCGCCGGGGCAGTCGAGAGCAGCAGGCGGTGCGAAGGGAACCTGCGGCGTTGCGCTTGGGCACATCACGAGAGTGATCGGCTCTATCACCCGAAAGGTTGATCCTGCGCAAACCCCTTCACTGAGGTCGCCTCAGGGTCTAAAATAGAAGTGATGTGGTGCAGGAATCAAATATGGATAAAGAACATGCGCTCCAGTTAGCTAGAGAAATGCTGACTGAGCACGTAGAACAATGCTTGCCATGCAAGGAAACACGCTTGAAAGATATCGATCTTGCCGCGATTGATGCGCACGTGTGCAACCTGGTCGCCTGCCTGGTGAAACACAAGGGCGACCTCGACGAGATCAACGCTTACTACCAGAGCAAAGGTCTTTCAAAGGATTACAAGGGACTGATCAAGGATGCGCAAGAGGTGCTGGACAAGCTCATTCCCGAGCTGGCCGACTATGAGTCGAAGCAGTACTTTGCTCGTCTCAGTCGCATGTCGATTGTGGCTGCCGAGATAAGTCTGGCGGACACAAATGGCCATGCGGCATCAGATGAGGAAGAAGGCGAAAGATCGGGCGATTCAGGTGACTGGAAAAAGGATATGCGCATTACAGCCGATCTCGACGAAGGTCTGATGGAATTCAGACGATTGATCGCGCGCAAGAAGCTGGAAGAGCACGGATTGAACGCGCTGGAGATTTTAAAAGAATAAATCGCTCTCGATCAGCTTTGCGATGATCTCCTGCAAGCGCGCCAGTGCTCCAGGAAAGTTATGATTGCCTGGCATGCGCTCTCCGCAAAAATTGCTGATGACGCGAACGTCCTCGTATTCAATCGCCATGCCCTGGCATGCGCCGGCAATGGCGGCGCTCTCCATAGTTTCGACCTGAACAGGGGCCCTTTGCCTGTAAGCATCGCGCTGCTCGTTGGTACCGGATATGGTGGAGACCGTTCCCACATTACACTCATGCATCACTACTTGACTGAGGCGCTCGTAAAGCTCCCCATGCGGTAATTCAAAGGACGTTTTTGCCCAGCCGGATTCCTCAAGCGATCGAAAACCAGGCGGGTCTGGAAGGACCGCGCCTTCATCGAGCATCCAGTGCCTCTTCGCCAGAAGTGAATCGCCCAGGCCGATATCATCGCTGAAGCTGCCTGCCAATCCGATGCTCATTACACTCTTGAAGCGTGAGCCATTTTGCCCGGCCCGATTAAGATACTTCATCACTGCCGAGGCGGCATTCGCCTTGCCCACCCCTGTGTGCAAAATGCTAAAGGTTGCTCCCTCGAAGCTTTGCCAGAGCTCGGGCGGCTCCTCATCCGTTTTTCCAATGCCCTTCAGCACTGCCTTGAACTCAATTGGCGATGCTACCGCCAGCAATAGTCGATCGGACTCTGAAAAATAGTACAATTTCAACTCTTTTCTCGGGAGGGGCAAACGATGACAGCCCGGACAGGCCGCTCGAAAATTTTCATCATCATTCTACTGTTTGTGGTCGCCTCGTTGATCGACGTGCAAATGCTCTCCTCTGCCGCCCTGGCGCAGGAAGAGAAAAACTCCAATATTATTTTTATTTTGACCGACGACCAGCGCCTTGAAGATATCAAGCATATGAGCAAGCTCAACGAGCTGCTCGTTCATCAGGGAATCTCCTTTACCAATTACTTCGATACCGTGTCCCTCTGCTGCCCATCGCGCACTTCCATACTGCGCGGTCAATACGCGCACAACACCGGAGTATTGACCAATCTCGAGCCGACAGGCGGCTTTGCGGTAGCCAATGCTCGCGGCATGGAGGACTCGACGCTTGCCACATGGCTCAGGGATGCCGGTTACAAAACGGCATTGATCGGAAAGTATCTGAATGGTTATCCCGGCGCGAAGGGCAAGCAATATGTTCCGCCAGGCTGGGATTATTGGGCCAGTTCGGTGGCCGGTAATGCCTACAGCGAATACAACTATACGCTCAATGAAAACGGCAAGCTGGTTCACTACGGTGACACGGCGGATGATTATGGAACTGATGTATACGCAAAAAAATCGGTTGATTTTATAAAGCAGTGCCTCTCTGAAAAGAAACCATTCTTTCTCTACCTGGCGGTTTATGCGCCACACGGCCCGGCGACGGTCGCGCCCAGGCATATGGATTTGTTTCAAGAGGCAAAAATTCCCCGAACCAGCGCCTTCAATGAAGCCGACGTCTCGAAGAAACCGCAATTCATCCAGGCTCTCAATCCTATCAGCGAGAAGGAAATCGCATCAGCGGATGCTTACTACGCCAAGCGCTTGCGCTCCTTGCAGGCTGTAGATGAGGCAATTGCGCGCCTTTACGACACCCTCAAGGAAAGCGGCAATCTGGAAAACACATTCATCTTTTTCACCTCCGACAACGGCTTTCATCTGGGTGAGCATCGACTGCGGCGCGGCAAGCAAACGGCTTATGAAACCGATATTCATCTGCCCCTGATCGTGCGAGGTCCCGGCATCAAGCCCGGCACCACATCCAGTGCCCTGGTCGGCAACATCGATCTGGCTCCCACGATTGCCACTATAGCTGGTGCGAAGATTCCTGATTTTGTTGATGGGCGATCCTTTGTTCCGCTGCTTCATGGCGCCGACGCCAGGTCGACAAAATGGCGGAACGCATATTTGATCGAGCATTGGCAATCTCCGCCGCGAGCGGCTCGGCGCGGCGGCAGGCGGCCGCGCGCGGAGCATGGGGAAACGGTCCGAGTAGAAGGAAGCGCCGGCGGAGCCACCCCGTCCTCGGCAGAACCGGCCGCCGGGCCGAAGGGCGGCGCGCCGGCAGGCAATATCGAAGGCGAAGCGGTTGCCGTCGAAGACGAAGAGCCGGCACCGCCATCGTCGAGTCAAGCAGGTGGTAGCGCAGGCGGTGGCGCCAGGAATAGCACCGCCGCTGTTGAGCAAACCAGCGGCCCTCGCGGTCCGGGCGGTGGGCGGCGCCGAAGAGCTATTGGCGCTGCTGCCGGCGGGCGCCGCGCCTCCAGAAGAGCCATACCTGAATTTCATGGGTTGCGAAACTCAGACAGCACTTATGTCGAGTACGTCACAGACGAGAAGGAGTACTATCATCTCAAAGACGATCCGGATCAGGTAAATAATCTGGCCGGGAATCAGTCCGGCTCGCTCAAGAAAATGTCCGAGCGCCTTGAGCGCATGATCAAAGCCGGCGGCAGAGAGATTAGAGAGGCAGAGAACGAGAAGCAATGACCGTTCCTCAGTCGCGCCCCATGACGCGGAGAAGGTCGAGGAACAGATTCACTATATCCAGATAGAGATCGAGGACGGCCGCCACTACTTCGTTCGTATCATACTTGAGAATGATCCGGGACGTGTCATACAAAATGAAGCCGCAGAACAAAAGCGCGCTGATGGCGCTCCACAAGAACACGCTGAACGAGTTGCCGCAGAAAATAAGGATGATACCCGTTATGACCAGAAGAAAGAGCGAGGTGATCAGCATGCCGCCCATCCACGAGAAATCCTTTTTGCTGAGATGAACGTACATAGACAGGACGGTGAAAACGCAGGCCGTAAGGGTGGCGGCTTGCCAGACAATGGCACCATGCCCGGTGCTCAAGTATTTGCTGAGAACGGCAGACATTGTAAAACCGCTCAGCGAAGTGTACACGAACAACAGAATCATATTTACGATCGGTGTTCGCCGTTGCCAGAGCGCGGCAAGGAAGACCACCACCTCGGCGATAATCGCGGGCAAAAACCACTGCAATCCCAGACCCGACGCTATGCCGACATATGCACCGATTGCCGTCGTGATTAGAGTGACGATCAGAAGCACATAAACTTTTTTGATGAATATGGCTCGTTCGTTGAGCGGTAGTTTCGCAACCGGTTTTGCAGTCTTGTAGACGGAGGATAATCGCTCATTCTTTTTTGCTTTTTGCGAAATCGCGTCCTGATACGTCGGCGGGAAAAAAGAATCCACTTCTTGTGAGAGCGTACGGATCTTGTCTAATTCACCTTTGTCCAGGTAAACACCCTTACACTCCTCACAGACATCGACCAGGAGCGTGTCTTGAGAGGAATAAAACTGTTCGCTCAGAGCGCCGCCGCAGCGCGGGCAATGGTATGAGGTCGGTTCGGAAACTGCTTCCTGCCCCTCCCTCGGCATATCCAGGGGGGTATTATATATGGTGGCTAACTCGCCTTTGTCGAGCCAGACACCACTGCAATTGGCACAACAATCAATTTGAACGCGCCGCTTCAGGGCAGGAAACATATAACTGTTGCACTTCGGGCAAGCAAGCGTTGTATACATATCTTTGTTCAAACGGGTCCTGATTGGCAGTATTTGTATTCCCCGCCGAGCTTCGATTAAATCGTGAGTATGGATTCTATGGTTTAGAGCTTGTTTATCGTGCTTCCGCCAAGCGCGTTCACCTTGCCGCCCAGCCAAGATTTCCTCAATTCAATTGTCGAGTTACCGGAGCTGGTGACGTCGCCCTTAAGCGTGCATCCCGCTAGTGTCATGTGCGAGCGATCCTTAGCAACGCACGGGCACTGCAATGTGCAATTAATCAGGCTCATGGTACTGTCATCGGAGCTGCCGATGTAGCCGCCCGTTCCATCACATGTGGAGTTTTCTATGTCTATGCGTCCTTTGTTGAAAGCCATAGCCTCTCCAAACAAGCAACCCTTGAGGTGAAGTTTCGCCCCATCCGAGACATAGAAGTTCCACGCACCAACATTCGTGTCTTTGAGGCTGAGCGTGCGATCGCTCATTTTGAGAAGTGCTTGGGCTGGTTGATTGTTCCTGATATTGCTCAGTTCCGCTGCCACTGCATCTTTTAACTGAACGCCCAGCGCCAGCAACCTTGAATTGCTGATTTGCAGGTTGCAGCCGTTCTGAACCAGCGCCGCCCACAGGATTTTGCTACTCTTGATCTGCAAGCTTATATGACTCGATGCCGGCAGCGTGTAGTTTCCCATGAGCGAGCCTGTCGTTAGAGACTCAAGTTTGCATGGATTCGAGGCGCCGAAAATGGGCCAGAGAAGAACGCCCTCTGAGTTCTGAATTCTCATGCTCGTGCCTGGTGACAGCACGAATTCGCCGGGGGACTTCGCGTTTATGACGGCAATGTCGTTGCCGGGCAGGCTTGCGACCGTCAAATTGGCAATCGAAAAGCGAGTGTTGATGATCTCGAGCTTGCCGCGATCGCCCGGCATATTCAGCGCCATCTGGCATGGCGAGCTGACCGAGCAATCAAGGAAACGCATGGTTGCGCCGGGTCCGACATTGAACTGCCGCTCATGAGGGAAAGATGTCTCGACAAAAATATTCGCTTTGCTGAATTCAAGAGTGCCGCGATTAATGCTTATATTGCTCTTGAGCCGGATTCGATCTGCCCTGATGCGCAGAACGCCTCCGTTTCGTATGTCGATATTCCCACTTATCAAGCCGGACCGTCCGATTTCCACAGTTTTCCCGTCGATCACTGCCGGCACATTTAGAAGCGGCAAATCTTGTTTTTCAATTGCTATTGATTTCAGCTGCACCGTATTTGGTGTGGTAGCACCGAGCATTACTGAAAAATCGACTAAAGTGATCCCGGATGTGACGCGCGCAGGATCGAGTGCCGCTTTTTTCACCGGCGAGTCGTCATTGATCTTGAAATGAGAAGGCAAAATCTCGACATGCTGCCATTGATTTGCGCCGACCCTGATCGGGGCGTGAAACTTCGCTCCGTCCGCATCATCAATCATGAGGGCCAGGGTAGTGCTTTCCTTGCTGCACACATCGAATCTCAGCGAGGTGAAACCATTCAGCGACGGCTTGCTGGCCAGCACGAAAAACTCATCTCTGCCTCTGGGAAACTGCCAGACGAGAAGACCATTTGCGTGCGCCTGCAATCCGTTTGTTCCAGCTTTGCCCTTGCTGCTCACTACCAGCCAGGGACCTGTAGAGGAGCAGGATATGTTTTCCTGAGTCGCCCCGGCCTGAGCGCCTGGATCTACAAGAGAGACTATCCCTGATATAAGGAGAACGGAGAGAAAAAGAGAAAGCGCCGGTCGTTTCTTCATGGCCAATCTTGCGCCTCATGCAGGGTTGCCTTTACTCTTGCAATCGTATCAGTGTGCCCGAGCGTGCCACTAGTGCCTGTCGACACTGCCGGTGATGACAGCCGTCACATAACAGCAGGCGCTCAGCGCCGGCTACTTATCCAGAGGAGCGTCTGGCGCAGCAGGCAATGACTGCCTGCTGGTCGCGACTCGATACAATGTCAGTCCCATGATCGTGAAGAATGCCACGCCAAGAATCTGATAGCCACCCTCACTGATTACGCTTGCGATTGCCGACTCGCAGCTGACGCTCTTGAGTGCATTGAATATGTTTTCATTGATCGATAACAGTGCAACGATCACGCCCGCCAGTGCGCCGCCGGCCACCAGCCCGGTCGCAAACAAGCTTCCTCTGCCGATTTCGGCGTCCTCCTTCTCTTCCTTGAGGCGTTGCGCTCTTAGATCGACGAACTTCTTGATCAAGCCGCCTGCAAAAATCGGCAAGGTAGTGGAGATCGGCAGGTAAGCGCCGACTGCAAAGTTGAGTGCATTGACGCCGCAAAGCTCCATGGTTATGGCAAGGAAAACGCCGACCAGGACGAAGTTCCAATCAAGGTTGAACGATAACATGCCCTTGATGAGCGTAGCCATTAGAGTTCCCTGCGGTGCCGGAAACATATCGCTTCCAATGGCGTGCACGATGCCCTTAGCGAGAAGATCCTTTGATGGCGTGTCCAGGAGTTTGACTGTCCATCCGATCACAAGAGAGGAAACAACAGCGCCGATGAAGAGCGTCAACTGCTGCAATCTCGGTGTTGCGCCTACTATATATCCGGTCTTCAGATCTTGTGATGTGGCGCCGCCATTGGCAGCGGCAATGCAGACAATACTGCCGACTACCAGCACCAGCGGTTCATAAATTCTGCCCGTCAGCCCAAAGGCCACAAAGACCAGCGATGTCGCCATCAGGGTGGCGATAGTCATACCGGAAATTGGATTCGAGCTGGATCCAATTATGCCAACGATTCTGCTCGAGACGGTAACGAAGAAGAATCCGAAAATCACAACCAGAAGTCCCAGCAAGAGTTTTTGAACGATCGACTCGCCCGGAATTTGAGGCATGATCACAATCAGCACGACCAGGGCAAGTGAGCCAAACAAGACGGTTTTAGTCGACAAGTCATTATCGGTACGGCTAACCTGCACACCACCGTCGGTGCCTTTAAGTGAACCAAGACTTTCACGAAATGACGAGATAATAGTCGGAATCGTTTTCATCAGCGTTATGAATCCGCCGGCAGCCACCGCGCCGGCCCCGATCTGCCTTATATATGCACGATAGACGGCTTCGGCTGTGTTCGCGAAACTGTGCGTATCGGGATTCCAGCCTCCCGGTCCGCCATGGGCCGTCAAGCTCTGCAAGTAACCAAGCTTCACCAGCTGCGCCGCGATCGTATCCATCGGCACTAATGCAGCCAGGAGCGGAATCAAGCCCAGCCAGGCCAGTACGCCTCCGGCCGCCAGGATTCCGGCGATGCGAAATCCAACGATGTAACCAACGCCCATGTACTCAGGCGTTATCTCACCACTGATGGTGGCAGAAGGGAAAAATTTATTGGCTTGTTGAGTAAAGTATGTCGGCGCCTCGGCAATCACTTTCAGCACATGCTGCAAAACGGCATAACCCATCGCGAATCCGAGACCCTGATAAGCTGTTTTGGCAAACTCCCCTCCCTTATCGCCGGCAATCAGCACCGAACCACAGGCGGTGCCCTCCGGATACGGCAGGTTGCCGTGCTCTTTGACAATTAAGGAACGACGCAGAGGAATCATCATCAAAGTGCCAAGCATGCCGCCGAGCACCGCCAGGGTAAAAATCGTCAGGTAGTTGAAATAAGGCGCGCCCACGCTATCGCCTTTATCACTCAGTGACAGAAAAATAAATCCAGTCAGGGTAAAGACGACGCCGGAGGCGATGGACTCGCCTGCAGACGCGGTTGTTTGAATGATGTTGTTCTCCAGAATAGTGGTATTCAAGAACTTGCGACCCAGCGAGATAGCAAGCACCGCCACCGGGATGGAAGCAGACACGGTCAGTCCGGCCTTGAGCGCGAGATAGACGGAGGCAGCACCAAATAAGATACCGAAGAGACAACCAAGGATGACAGCACGAGGGGTGAACTCCGCGACCTTTGCATCCGCAGATATATACGGCTCGAATTCCAATTTGTCTTCTTGCGCCATGAGACAACCCTACCGGTTCGCGACAAACATGCTAACCTATCCGGGTATTGCTTGGTGGAGGGCAATTTAATGAGCAAGTTCCTTACAACAATCCTGGCGGCTGCTTTGCTGGTCGTTTTCGCCGGCGCAGGTTTCGCCAAAGACGTGAAGGTGAAGGCGTATACGAAGAAAGATGGAACACACGTCAAAGCTCACATAAGACATATCAAAGACAAGGGCGAAAAGAAAAGCAAGAAGTCAAAGTCTGCTGCCAAGTCTGAAACAAGCACCGAAACAAAACCAGCTCAATAGCGAGCGAGATATCACCAACGCACCACGAGAAGGTCATTGAAACGGTGAGCTTGCCAGTGGTGAGTTGAAAAACTGATCCCGCCGATTCATAAAGTTTCTGCCGCGATCACGCTTGTGCATCTGGGCCCGCCTGTACATATTCGTAGCCTGGGCCTCGTTGGCTTCCGTGCCTTCGCCGTGCGAGTACATGTAAGCTAACTGATTTTCTGCTTGAGCATTGTTTTTGGCTGCCGCCTTGCTGAACCATTTCAGTGCTTCTTGATTGTCCTTCTGCACACCAAGCCCATTGTAATACGCATGGCCAATCATCAGCTCACCGCGCGTGTCGCCCCGATCGGCAGCTTTGTGGAAATATTCCAGCGCTTTTTCAGGATCTTTCTGCACGCCAAGCCCGGCATAATACATATAACCAAGATTGACTTGTGCTGCCGGAGAACCTTTCTCAGCCGCGCGGCGATACAGGCTGACGGCTTGCGCGTAGTCTTTGCCGACTCCCCGCCCCGATTCGTACATGCGCCCCAGTGCAGTCAATGCATTCAGATTGCCCTCTTCTGCAGAGCGCTGATACCATTTGATTGATTCCTGCGGATCTCTGGCCACACCCACTCCCTGCTGGTAGCAACGCGCCAGGGCGTTTTGTGCATCGCAATTTCCCAGATCTGCAGCTTTGCGGTAAAGCTGCAGGGCGGTAGTCAGATTTTGTGGAACACCCATTCCTCTCTCGTAGAGAACGCCGATGTTGTATTGCGCCGCCACAACTCCACTGTCGGCTGCTTTCTTATACCAGCGCATGGCCTGGTTGTAGTCGGGATCTACTCCGGCTCCATGGGCGTACATATAGCCCAGCGCATTTTCCGCTTTTGCATTTCCTTGAGCTGCCGCTTTGTTGCACCAGAAAAACGACATGGCATAATCTATGTGCTCCTTATCGCCTTCGAAGTATCGCTTCGCGAGCTCTAACTGGGCATTTGCATCACCGCTCTCCGCTTTTTTCTCCAGCTCTTTCGACAAGGCTTTGCCGACATGATCCTGGCTGACTTTCTCAAGCTCACCCAGGTCGTCCCGCTCGAATGTACTCTGATCGTTATTGGCATCGCCGACTGCAGGATGCCTCTGGAGCTGGCTTGGGCTCTTGAGCTTGATTGTCAGAGCAATCACTGCACAGATCGAAATCAATACGGCAAGTAACATCGGAATCGGTCTTCGTTTAATTGGAGGCGACGGCCGGGCGTCGGGCTGGGGCAGGGGAGTATAACTCTGGGAGCTGCCAAATGTGTTTGGTGATGCTTGCATGCCGGCGCGATTGAGAGCCGCCAGCAGCTCATTCATGGAGCCAAAGCGCTCCTCCGGATCTTTGGCTAAGCACCTCGACACCAGACTCTCGAGTACCGGCGGAAACTCGATATCATCAATCGGCACCGCATCTGGTGCAACCCCTTCATCATCCGAATTGTTTTTCTCAATCAGCTCCTCACGCCTCTTCCTGGCGAGTTCCTTTAGTGTTGGGAGCGGAGCAGTGAGGTGCAGATTCAATGTATCGGCAATCTTCTCTCCTCTATAAGGAGGTATGCCGGTCAGCATTTCAACCAGGAGGCAGCCAACCGAGTATATATCCATGCGCTTGTCAGCCGGGCGGGCCCTGATTTGCTCGGGGCTCATATAATACGGGTTTCCTACTATCTTGTCCGTCAGTGCCAGCACCGCCAGCTCCTCGGACTCAGCCACTCTAGCCAGACCGAAATCGAGAATTTTGACTAATGGCATTTCATCATCGGTGCCGACAAGCATGACGTTTTGACTGTTCAGATCGCGGTGAACGATCCCCTTCTCATGAGCATGCGCAAGCCCTTCGCAGATCTGAATTGTGATATCGAGAGCGGTATCAATAGAAAGGCATTCTTGCTCTTTGATGAACTGTTGAAGCGTCTTGCCTTCGGCATAGTCCATTACCAGATAAGGTTCATTCTTATCGCTGACACCGAAGTCGAGAACGGTTATGATGTTCCTATGATGTAAATTGCTTGCCGCTCGAGCCTCATGCTGCAGTCTCGCTACCTGCTTCGGCTCCAGGTAGGCCAGGCGCTTGAGCGCCACGGTTCTATTCAGATGCCGATCGGTCGCTTTGTAGACACTCCCGGCAGCTCCACTTCCGATGACTGCCGTTATGTCATATCTGCCGGCAAATGTTTCCAAAACAGGCTCTTTAATTCTTTGAACAACCTCAGCCCCGCTGTGGAACTGGTGGCGGCGTTTCTTGCCGCCGCTAATGTTCGGCTTTGCGCACTGGCACTGATCGCTGCGAAAAATCCATTGGGTGAAGGTGCCCTGGGTCTCCGTCATGGGCACAGGCTTTCCGCAACTCCAACAAAGCGACTTGGCTAACCCGGAGGTTGCACCATCATCGCTACTGGAGCAATGACATTGATCCCCGCTGAACAGCCACTGCGTGATCGAGCCGGCCAGGCGTTTCTTGCCGCATTTTGGACAGATGGTCTCTCGATTAGACATGGGCGATTTGTATCTTCAGAAAAATCCAACGCATCTGAACGAATGCTCTATTCCCGTACCATTTCATTATGTGCAATTTCCGCGCCGATAAAACCAAAGCTCGCAACTGACGAAGAAATATAATATCTCAAGTGCAAACAAGATGAGCACACAACTTCATGTATAACAGTGCGTACATAACGGTCGTTCCCTTTGCGTCTACTGAGCAACTACAGAGGCGACCTCATGCTTGCTGGTAAATTTCGTGATACCACTGGCGGTGATACGTGGACAATCCTTCACTTCAATTCTATTCAATCTTCTAAGCCCAACAAGCTGTGCCAGCCCGGTGTCAGTCACTCCTGGATTGCGATTCAACTTTAACACCTCCAGATCGCCTAGCTTCAGATGGGCAAGCTTTGCCATGTCCGCATCATCCAAATGCAATCCTGATAAATCCAGAGAGACGACGCCCAGCCTGTCAAGCTGGCTCAAATTAGAGCGCTTAAGCCCTGAGTCGGCAAGATCGAGAACCCGCAGATCATGTTTCAATCGCTTCAAAGTCGAGCCGGTTATGGCGCCGCATTTTCTCAATGAAAGCACCTTGAGAGAAGGCAATGCCAGGTAATTCAGGCAGTTATCGGTGACCCTGGTGCGGTCCAAACGGAGAATGCAGACCTTATAATTCTTGGAAAAAAATTGAATGGCCCGATCACCTATGCTCGTTCCTTCAAGGTCAAGCTCCGCGAGCTCTGCATTGTTCAGAGACTCGACGCCATTCTCGCTGACTTCAGTATTCTTCAATCTGATGCCGCGCAATGGAATCTCCTTTAATTTCTTGAGCTGAGCGTCTTTCGTTTTGCTATCGGAAAAGTCGAGCCAGTCCGGATTGAGACCGAACATCTTCCACTGGCGAACAAGTTCATCAAGTGTTTCATCATCGCGAACAGTGACCCACATGTGTCTACTCTCTTCCCAAAATGAATCTTTCAATTTGATGTCCTTTAAGGTTCCCGCCGGCGCCATCTCCTTGATCATTGGATCTTTGTAGCCCTTCGGATCAGCAGCATTCGGTATTTCCGGAACATGTTGAACCGGGCGAGCCAGATCTACCTCCGGCTCAGCAATACGGGCGTTGTTCTGGCGGGAATAGAGATAAACGTTAAGCAGCACAGGGACGGCGATGAGAACGATAATAAGGACGCAAGAGGCTATCACCTTTCGTGATGGTTTGAACGCCAATATACTATTTATGCGAGTCTTCAGGCTGTCGCCACCATCACTGATACCGTAGAGTTGCTCCACTTGTTTTTGCACGGCTCGCAAATCGCTTCGTAAATCCATGACGTTCGCGTAGCGTTGCTCTTTGTTTTTTGCTAAACACTTCGCGACGATCTGCTCCAATTCGGGAGGGAAAGCAACGTCCTTCGCGCGCTCTGCCAGTGTCGGCGGCGCATGGTTCATTTGAGCGAGCAAGATGACCTGAACATTGTCGCCATCGAATGGTTTTGTGCGAGTCAACAGTTCGAACATCAAACAACCAAGACTGTAAATGTCGGCGCGTTCATCCACGGGCTTGGCCTCGACCTGCTCGGGACTCATGTATGGTGGGCTCCCCAGGGCTATGCCTGTTTTCGTCAAGTGCTGATCCTCGCTCAGCAATTTTGCCAGGCCAAAATCGGTAATCGTGACATGCAGCTTCTCAGTGCGTTCCTCTTGCAAAACGAAGACATTGGCCGGCTTGATGTCGCGGTGCAGAATACCCATGGCGTGCGCATGCGCCAGTCCGTCGCAAATCTGAATGCAAATCTCGAGCGCATCGTTGAAAGGTATGTTCTCGTTCGCTTCGATCCACTGGCTCAGACTCTTGCCTTTCAGCAGCTCCAAAACAAGAAACAACGAGTCGTCATCGGAATGACCGAAATCGATTGGATTTAAAATATTTGGATGCTGCAACCGAGCCAGTGCTCGCGCTTCTTGCTGAAAGCGAATGACCTCGACATCCGAGAAGTTCCACCCGAGAATTTTGACCGCCACTTCCTTGAGTGTTTTGCGCTGCTTGCAGCGCAGAACCACACCCATGCCACCACGCCCGAGTTCATCAATCACCATATAATCCTGGTGGTTAAATGTCGTGTTGAAAGGTGATGAATACAACGACCGACCCCGGCGCTTCAGTTACACAACTGGCGGAGCAACCTCGGGCATGTCCGGAGCTGCCACCTGGGCAATAGGATAACAGAATGCCGAGCGATCGCCTTTGGCGGAGGCACCATCAAAAAACACATGGATCCAGCGATGCATTTTCTCAACCAGGGAGGTCGTGTGATCGCCGGCGAGCCATGCGCCTTGCGCATGTAAATAGAAAGCGATAATCATGCCGGTGATCTCTTGTGGTGAAACATCAGGTCGAATCTGACCATGTTTTTGGGCATCGCAAACCAGTTGATATATCGCTTTGCGAAAACGTCGTTTAGGTTGGCCTTCCTCGGCTGGCTGCAAGACTGATTGTTCTTCTCTGAAGAGAAAACGCTCGATGCGTTCCATCAAGAACACCCTCGATAGCTCAGGATGTTTCTCAGTAAATGCGGCCCGATCGAGAAGCAACTTTTCTAAAACCATCAGTGGTGGCTTTCCTTGCTCGATCATCGCCAAGGTCTGATCCATCGTGCCGGCCAGGAACCAACGACGAAGCTCGATAACCAGCTCATCTTTGGATTGAAAGTGGTAATAGAAAGTGCCTTTAGAGAAATTGGCGCGGTCGGTCACATCTTCAATCGAGGTAGACTCGTAGCCTTTCTCTGCGAACAATTGTGCCGCTGCCATCAACAGCTGGCGTCTGACTAATTCTCGCTTCTCTTCACGTCGTCCCATACAGCCCGAGGGTCTTGACTGTAGATTTCGATATTATTTTAAACGGCTGTACAAATTTTGACAAGAGTCTAAATATTCAAGGAAGAGGGGTAATTTTCTGCCTGCGGATCAAAAATGCTCTAAACCTCCGCCTGCAGACGAGATATGGTCTTTTGCGCCCGGCATGCGACGTAAGGATTATCATCCTCAGCCAGAAGTCGGAGTAACTCAACTGAGATATGAGGGTTCTCAGCCAGTTGATACCGGACGTCTGGATTCTCATCGCCGGCGAGCTCAAGAAGTAAGCTGGCTGGGGCGTTGCGGTTATCGCCGATGGTGCCGCGAACCTCTGGATTGGCATGTCTGCCAAGCTCCTCCAAAAATTCGACCGGAATACAAGGATCGCTTGCCAGCATCTCTAGCAGCCGATTGTCGAGCTCCCCCAGTGCGCCAAGGCAAAAACTCTGGCTCACATGATTTGAGATGGCCGGCGCCGCGGATGCTGAAATAATGGTAGCGCTCGCGTCGGTCGGCTCCGGCGCGAAGTCCATTGTCGCAGCCGAAGCGGAATGAAAAAGCGGCTGTCTAGCTGCAAAACAGCTGCCCTGCACAACTCCCTGAAACATACTCTGGACCCTATCAATAGCCATGATGGTTGCTCCTTGAAAAACCAAGCAGCGCGAAATCAGCCGTGCCAAAAACGCCGCATTGCTTGTTAAGTATGGTAGTAAGTCACCCGGCAACTATAGTAATTGACAACCGCCCCGTTGAGGATGGGAAAATTACGTAGTCGAGATTAAATTTAAACCCGAGTGCAAATTTGTAGAGCTGACCAAATCTCCCCACCCGGTTTCACTGCTTGCCAGGTCAACCGATATCGGTTGACCC
>JAJPJO010000345.1 GCA_021324135.1 Pseudomonadota bacterium | reverse complement strand
GGAACACGACCAGGGGTAAAGCCCGGAGTGACCGTCGGAACACGACCAGGGGTAAAGCCCGGAGTGACCGTCGGAACGCGACCAGGGGTAAAGCCTGGAGTGACCGTCGGAACGCGACCAGGGGTAAAGCCCGGAGTGACCGTCGGAACGCGACCAGGGATGACACCGGGAGTGCGAACTGGTGTTTGCCAGGCCGGGGCATGAGTAGCCGCAGGACCTCCCATCATTTGCTGGTGAGATTGCGAACCGATTTGCCCATGCCAGTTTGAAGCGGTGTTGCCGCCGGCACGAGCGCCTGAAGCGCGAGCGCCGCCATTCAAACCTGTGGACCGAGGCGCGTGGCCGCTGAATTGAGCGGCACCGTGACTGCTGGCGTGAGCGGCACCACGTCCGCCTCCGCCACGACTGCCGCCTCCGCCACGGCTACCGCCGGCGAGGGCAATGCCGGTCAGGCCGATAACCAACGCAACCGTCAAAAGGAGTCTCGTTTTCATGTTGTCCCTTTCGGGGCGAGAGCTGCGTTCTGAGCAAAGACTGAGGTCAAGACCGGCAGCGCTGCCGGTGCATCGCAAGACAATCAACACGATCTGGCAGTCGCAGCTGATCAAAACCCGCCAAGATGTGCGCGATGCTAAATCTGAATCCTGACCTCAAAGAAAAGAAGGGAATGTGTTTCTCCACCTTATTTATGTTGCCAGGAGAAAACAATAGATGAAAGTCTCGATCTCTAGTCGAGATCTCTCTTTCGACTCATATTGTCTTTAGCCAACCAGCGCTTTCGATATTTCAATCCCGTACTATTGCTACTACATATGGTGGCATTATTTTTTTGAATTTCCTGCATGGAGCAAACTGTCCGTTTTTTTGACGAGGCCAAAATTGACTGTTTTTGGCATCGTAGGCGAGGCCATGGACACTTAAATGGTGCGATTTTCGGGCTCCTGGTACCGGCAACGAGGCCAAAAATGCCCATTTTTGGCCTCGTTGAAAATTTCGCCATCAAGATAGCGGGTTGTCGCCGTTTTGATATCTCTTGGCGTAAACTTATATTCGTCGGTTGCCGAGATTGGCTTGCACCAATCCTTTTGAGTTCCTCTTATCAGCCGAAGGAAAGCCGTGTTATGACGATCGCGTCATAAGAACCTAAGCACTTCCAAGCTGTACCAAGGTATGGGCCGTAGCGGGCCATAGACGTCCGACCTCGAGACATCGGAGTCTTGAAGTGCAATGTATTAGCGCTGCCGGACAGCTGTGTTTAACCCCAGATCGGTGCTGTGGTTTAGCCTGAACTACGCAAATGCTGGGAAAATCGGCAATAAAAACTTTTGATATCACGATTTCGGAAACAAGATCGAAACAAAAATTGTCTACACTGCATATAGTGCGGATAACCTGACAACAACTCCTCGAGCTTGGGCGCAGTCCTGGCTCGATAAACACGGGCTTGAAAAAGATTGCGAGTTGTTAAGGCATGTTTATGGTTTTGGAAGTCAAGAGGAGGTTGACTTATGATACGAGTACTGAGCGGACGGGTGATTTAATCACCAAAGGATTTATGAACAATTCACATCAAAACGACGCTTCCGCGGTGGGAGCGCCCGGATCAACGCATCCTTTTTCTGAGTCGCCTCAAAAAGACGATCGCGAATCATCTGTTCAAAAAGAATCGCAAGAGTCATCGCTTGAATCGATGGTGCGCTCACGTTTGCAGAATGTCTACGGTAAGGCGGACCAATTTGCTGAAAATGCACTCGATAGCACAAGTGGCAAGAACGAAGCTCAGACATTACAAGATCTCGAGCGGGTCGAGGTGCGAGATAAGCAAGCAAAGGAAAAACGAAACAAACAGATCAGAAAGACTGTTAAGGATATGGAGAGCCTGGACTCTCAGGTCAGACGCATCAAGCTCGATCCGTCGCAATCGTATGGAACTAGTTTGAAGCGGCCTACCGGCGAGCAATCAGGTACGTATCAGGTCTTCGCTTCTCCGCAAAAACCTGATGCGGAGAAAGAAGAAAAGGCATTGGTTTGCCAAGCGTGTGGAACGAAGTCGGACAAAGTTCGACTCAGTTGCGCCAATTGCGGAAGCTACTTCAACTCTCAGGTTCAGCAGACCTCATTCGAGAAGCGCAAGACAAAAGAGATGATGAAAACGAGCTCGTCCTCTCTGCCGGCATATGCCGTAAAGGAAGAAGCGACCTGGCGAAGCTTAATGCTCAGACGGCTCTTAGCCAAAGGCATAGACCTGGCTTTGATTGGAACTATATACGGTATCATTGCCTTTTCGTATTTCCATTACGCCAACAGAGTTGTAGCTGAGTCTCCTGAGTATGAGCCGTTGTTCATGGACATAACCTATTGCGTCGTGCCATTGCTCGGCATAGTCTTTCTGGTCGTCTACAGTGCCGTTTTCGAATCATCGCCTTTGATGGCGACTCCGGGAAAATTTGTTTCCGGTCTGACTGTCTCGAAAGACGGCGGCAAGACACTGAGTCACATCGAAGCTCTGGGGCGCTCTTTCGTTGCCCACCTGCCGTTGGTTTTATTGGTGGTTGCATTATGGTTCACCAAAATGATTAACCCTGCCATCAGCAGCATGAGCAATCAATCGATGATTACGACCGGTCAAGTTCTGGGCGTTTCTGGTGCCTTCTGCTTATTCGCTTATGCTGTAAGCCTTGCCTGGATGATGCACACTTCGAAGAAGCAGACGCTTGGTGATGTACTGACTGGAACAGTCATCGAGAACAAATAGCCTACGTAATGAAATAGTAGGGCGTTTAAAGAACAAACAATGGAGATAAGGGCTGGTGGGTACGACTCGGTACCCACCAGCTGGAACGCAGGTCGTCATCTCGGCTTGGAGTTGGTTATCTGATAAACCAACCGATGAGCGCCGAGACAACCACGGAAACGACCAGGACAATCCACACAGACGGGATCATCAACCCGATCAGGACCGCTGCGATCAGACCGACGAGGATCTGCCGGACGAGGCGCCGGCTGTATTCCCGGACCGTTTGTCCGCTGTTTCTCGTGAAGCCTTTCGCAAAACCGTGAACTCCAGCCAGAATAATCGCGGCGGAGAGCACGCAGAGAAGCAGCTGCACCATTGCAGCCTCCTTGGAAGCCGGGAGATTTGAGATGTGCAGGTCGAACGTCCCGGACAGCATCCGTCCTGCACTGTTGCGAGTACTGGTTGTCTGCAAACCGATGAATCGCGTCTTTGAAAGCTTTCCAAACAACAAAAAATAACCAAAGAGACAAGAATGGTGAGCGAAGAGCCGGCCTGGGCTGTGAAACAGCGCCAGGCCGGTATCTTAGTCGCGTGCCACCGGGATGGCCGCTAGCGCATGGTTACTGCGCAGGCGTCATCGACGGCGGGTTCTCCTTCTTGAGCGCGGCTTGCAGCTCGGCCTGGATGGCCTTGAGCTCCTTGGGCCGGTCGCCGAGGGCCTTGCCGATCTTCTCGTTCAGCTGGCCGACGTCCTGCTTGATGCCCACCATGGTGCCCTGGAACGCGACCTGAGCCGCCTGGCGCAGATCGTTGTAGGGCTTCTGGGCCTTGTCGAACGCCGTCTGGGCCGCCTTCAGAGCTGCCTTGGCCTTCTGGAGGTTGAGGTCGGCATCCTCGCTAGCCTGGATCTTGTCCAGGGCGGCTTGCGCCGCGGTCTGCGCGTCCTCGCCCTTCTTCTCGATCGCGGCGCCGTCGGCCTGGAACGGCTCGACCAGCTTCTCGATCTCGGTCCGCTTCGCCTTCAGCCGGTCGATGATCGGCTGGAGACGCTGAATCGAGGCGAGACGGCCGGCGATGAAGGCGTTCATGTCGGTCGGGACCGGCTGGTTGCCCTTGGGCATGACGTAGGCGCCGGGAACGACCTCGATGACCATCGGCAGCGCCTGGGCGGGCACGCCGAGCTCTTCGGCGAAAGCGACGCCGAGCTTCATCGCGGACGGATTGGCCTTCTCGAAGCCGGCCTGCCAGGCGTCGCACGGCGTGCAGCCCTTGGTCGTGACGAGGACGAGCATCGCGCTGTCGCCGGAGACGTTGCCCATGTTTTCGCTGTCGACGTGGAGCAGCTTGCTCGGAGCGGTGGCCTGCTGGGCGAACGTGGGAATGCTCGCCGGTCCGAGTGCAGCGAATGCCAGGCTGAGAGCCGCGGCCATCACCAGTTTAGTTCTCATGGTCCTATTCCTTCGCTATGTGTTGAAGTATTTCGCTTGCAGCGCTTCGGCTCATGCCGGGTTGGCGTTCTGACAAGCGAAGGCTCATCCCAAAACGGCTGAGATGAAATATCTCAGGCGATTCGGGCATCAATGCCGTTCTTCTCCCCAGAGATCGCCTTCAAATGCTCCTCGCCAGATGCGACGCTGCACTAAACCGTTGAGCGGCTAAGGCGAAGCGTTGAATCGAGCTGGCAAGAAAGCTTTGGAAGTACGACTCGGGAGAGATGATTGGAACTGATGTACCTCTGAGATAACAAATTGGACTAATAGTAAGCACAGAAAGAAATGTGAATATGGTCCTCTTTACAATTAAACATATGAACAGGATCTTTGAGCAGATCTGGCTTTGCGCCAATTCAATCGTTTCACCCTCGCGACGCTTCCGGCTCGCATAGTTGAGCTAGCTGGCTTGGGTTGAGAAGCACAAAAGCATGGGCAGACTCGCCTTCAGCCTGCAAGAAGCACGTGCTCAGACGAGATTATCGTGATGCCGTGCCGTCTTAACTGCTCGAGCTGCTGTTCGACTTCATCGTCTGTCTTCGCAATCGCTTTCACTGCGTCATCAATAACGCGCACCGAGTAGGGTCTATATTTCGATTTAACGTTGGTAAATCGCTCTTCTGCCGCATCAATAGCCGTGAATGAAACGCAGTAACCCAGCGCCAGTCCGATGATGTCTATTTGCGCCGCATCAAAACCGGCGGCCTCCGATTTTAGATACTCCGCAAGACCTGTCGAACGCCCCAGAAAAGGATGAAGACGGCGCACTTCTTCTCCGACATGACGCCCATTGTCATAAAAGCCGCTATAGCTGTCGACCCGCTTGTCCTGCCCTTTTTGAAAAGTCGCATCAGTGATGCTCCGGTCGACGTCGCGATGAAATCTCCAGCCGTTCGTACCATGCACGCAATGATCAGGCCACAAGACTTGCTCGATTCCGTTTAACACAACGCGGTCGAATGGCTTCTTGCCTGGATATTGCGATGCGAACGAACCGTGATCGGGAGGATGATCGTCCATCGTATCGATAACTCGATTGTAGAAACCGCTCTGTGCCAGGCGATTGGCTAGGGGCACGACTTCATCGCCGTTCGGAACCGCCAGCGAACCGCCCGGCATGAAGTCGAGCTGCAAATCAACACGGATGAGAACCCGATACATCTCAGTTCTTGCTTTGCATTCCCGCTTTGATTGTCGCTTGCTCCGCCGCCCAACTCAACCAGATCGACGAGTCCGCATCGGAGGGCATACGCCAGTCGCCGCGCGGAGAAAGGCATATAGAGCCGACTTTCGGTCCATCGGGCAAGCAATTTCGTTTGAATTGATTCTTGAAAAAACGATCGATAAATACTCGCAACCATTTGCGCAGCTCCGACTCATCGTACTTGCGATCAAAACTGGCATGCTGAGCCAAATAAATCATTTTTTCCGGACGGAATCCGAAGCGCAGCATATTGTACAAGTAGAAGTCTGCCAGCTCGTATGGACCGATGATGTCTTCCGTTTTTTGCGCAATCTTTCCATCATGAGCTGCCGGCAAGAGCTCCGGCGAAATCTCAGTGCCGACAACGTCGAGAAGCACTCGCCGCGCCTCGCCTTCGAACTGATTCTCCGCGGCCCAGCCGACGAGGAACTTGACGAGGGTTTTCGGCACCCCGGAATTGACGCTGTACATGCTCATGTGGTCGCCGTTGTATGTGCACCATCCCAGCGCCAGTTCGGAAAGATCGCCGGTACCCAGGACAAAACCTGAATCCATCAGAATCTTCGTGCGCATGCGAGCTTGAACATTTTCGAAGACCAGATCGGCGCTTCCTGAAGGCAGTCGCCTGAGCGCTTCGTCGAAGAGGTCGACGGCGATTTCTTGCAAATCATCCAGTGAAAACGGTTTTGATTTGTCGATGCGCTCTGCGGCTTGAGTATAGAGGCTCTCGATGTCGATTTTTGAAAACGGCTTGTGGTCCATCTGGCGCATTTGTTCCAGGCAGGCGGCGCGAATGTCGGCGACCGGCTCAACCTTGATGCCGAGCTCTTTCATTAAGGACATGGCATTAGATCTGGTGCGCTGGCTGGTTCCAAACCCGGGCATGGTAAAGCCGCGAATGTTCGTTCGCGGCAGCCCGAGCAAATCCATGGTGCGGCAGGCGACGAGCAATGCCAGCGTCGAATCGAGACCACCGCTGACGCCGATGACCAGCGAGGGATTTGAGCCAAGCTGTTCCAGGCGCTTAGCCAGACCGGCAATTTGAATACTGAATATTTCTTCGCAGCGCTCGCTCAGCTGGCGGGAGTTGCGAGGAACGAAGGGTTGCCCATCGACGTTGCGTAACAGCTTTTCCGGAGCTGTGCGCTTGCCGAGGAAGAATTCGATCTGGCGGTACTGCGGGCGTTCTTTCAAACGGCGCCTGGCGTCGGAATAGTTTTTGATCCGCAGCCGATCGGCTTGCAGTCGTTCTACATCAAGATCTGCCACCGTCAGTTTTGATTCACGCTCAAACGGCTTGCACTCCGCCAAAAGCGTCCCATTCTCGTAGATAAGCTGTTGACCGCCAAAGACAAGATCGGATGTAGACTCGTGAACTCCGGCGGAGGTGTAGAGATAAGCGGACATCAAAGTTGCCGAGCGCATGCTGAGGAGCGTGCGGCGGTATTCCGTCTTGCTTACCCACTCGGGGCTGGCTGAGATATTAGCGATGATGGTGGCGCCGGCAAGCGCATGCAATGCGCTGGGGGGATCGGCTACCCAACCGTCTTCGCAAACGTCGACGCCGATGACGACATTGCCGACGTCCTGAGCGCGGAAGAGCAAGTCGGTTCCGAACGGAACATCCCATTTCCCCAGGTTCACGCGTGTGCTGATCGCTGCTTCTGATGGTGCAAACCAGCGCCATTCATAGAATTCGCCGGCGCTCGGCAAGAAACTTTTTGGCACCGCCCCTAGTATCTGTCCGCGCGAAACGGCAACGGCGCAATTGAAGGCAACATTATCGACGACGAGCGGTAAACCGACAAACAACAGCCCGCCGAAGCGTTCCGTCTCGGCGCGTATTTCCTCGAGCGCTTCTTTGGCTCGCTCGAGAAGCTCGAGATTGTGAAACAGATCGCCGCATGTGTATCCGGTTATACAGAGTTCCGGGAAAAGCAGAATGGCGACATTTTGCTCTTCGGCTTTCTGCATCTGGGCAATGATTTCGCCGGCGTTGAATTGGGGGTTAGCGACTTTCAGCTTTGGAGTGCAGGTCGCCACTCTGATGAAGCCGAATCCGGATTCGCATTCAGAATTCTGTTTTGCCCGGCTCATCGCTTCTCCTTCGCTTTGCCCTTACCTGAATTATATTTCTTCGGCAATCAACATAAAGCTCTCGATATCAATACCACCAATGATGCTAGCTCTTGTTCTGATGGAAATCGTCTAAGAACGTGTGTTTTCAAAGACATAGACCGTCACTTTTGGTGCCTGATTGTTGATCCGGCTTAAGATTTTCTTTTGGATTGAGATGACACTCTACCGTAAACGATTCGAGGACATGCACATCTCATCAAGCACTTCACCCTAGTTGGCAAGCACCGCAACGGCCGAGTTAGCTCCAGATCATGGCGCCACTCGCAACTTGAAAACAGCCAATGGTGCGACCGACAGGACCCAGGTGCATGTGCAGACTCGGGCGGTAGCGCCTCGAGCCCAACCCGGTTCAGAAGAGCCCAGACCTCGAGTAAGCTCCGGCCCACGAGCACACTCGCGTGTTGAACTCAGTGCAAATCTCCTCCGTCGCGTCGGCGTGTCTGCAGTTTGTGGGCGGTTATCCCATCGGCTCTTGCAGGGGTGTACGTAGCAAACGTTCAACCCTGCGGCAAGTCCAAGGAGTTTTCCGATGCCGAACAACATGAACCTGGGCCCGATTACCACGTCATTCTACGATGGTCCGCCTATCGAGGCCGTGCAGGACATCGCCACCAGGCTCGGTGACGTCGTCATGGACCGTCCGTGGTACAAGCTGCACGGCACGAGTTGCCCGTCCTGCCACACCGTCTTCCCGCAGCCGGACACCAGGGGCTCTTCCATCGACAGCGAGATGCAGTGGTTTGACTACATTCGCTGTGTCGGTTGCAATCGCCTTTACTGGCGCAAGAGCAATTACACGATTGGCAGCGGTGAGTAAGGTTCCGGCTGACCCCGGCTAGGCCTTCCCGCGCTGAACTCTCTCGCGATGCGGGGAAGCACACCGTTTCTCCGCATCGCGCCGATAAGTTGCAGACCCGCTGACGTCGAAGAGGAGTACATCCTCGTCGCTGGTCTGCTCACCTAAAGCGGCACCAGCTGTGCGATTGGCGTCGCCGCTGGTCTAGCTCGCTTGTCTCGTTCGTCCGTTTTCGTGCGTTCCATCAACCGCTTTGAGCCGGATAAGAAACCTAGCCCGGCAGAAAAGCATTACTCAGGAGGTCGTAAAATGCCTCAACACACCAACCTCGGTCCCATCACTACGTCGTACTGGGACGGACCGCCGCTCGCGGCTGTCAACGATATCGCCGAGATGCTCGGGGACGGGTCGCTCGATCGCCCGTGGCGCAAGATGCCTATTCCGATCAACCAGGTCCGCCACTGCCAGTGCCGCACCGTTCTGCCGGAGCCGCAGACCAGGGGTGCATGCGTCGATGGCGAGATGCAGTGGTTCGACTACGTCCAGTGCCCCAAGTGCGAGCACGTTTTCTGGCGCAAGAGCAACTACACCTGCGATGGCGAGCAATAAGTCCAGGCCGAAACGTGTATTCGTGCATCGATACGCTGACGGTATCGGAGCACCAATCCAAAGCAGATCCGGCTAGGAAGCGCATCGCCCAATCGCCCTCAAAAATATCTGCATGAATTCGAAGGGATCGCCGCGGGTAAGCGGCGTTCCCTTCAGTTTTCCCTTCCGCCTTGTGCTACTATACTATGTAACTGCTGGCATTTGCATGCCAAACTCACTATTTCGTGCGGGTGAGAGAGCCGCGTGGGACTTCGAGTGGCCTCTTTTGCGCTGCGCTAGCTAGCATAATTCTCAATCAGATTCACTTCTAAGCTTCAATCCATGACCTGGCCTATGTTTCGAGCTCTTTTTCTATAGCAAGAAATAAGCAAGCCTCTATTCTGTGCGCGAATTCACCATTACCGGCTTTCTTCCTTGGCTTGTGGCCACTACCATCACGTTGTCTGTTCACCTCCATCTTCAAACAAAAGGCTAGAACTTGGGTCAAGCCTGCTTCTTGCAATTCATCACTTTAGCCTGTGTTCTTACTAGTCGTCCCATGACGGAAAGTAGGCAGCCGAGCTGAGTTCGACAAACTTTCGTTTGCAGCTGGTTGGTGTTCACTTCAGCGGCTCGTGCGTGTAGCGCGAGCAAATCAACATGGTGCGCTCAGCCATTCGGCTGAGGCATCTCAACTATTGGAGAAAGCTATGACTACCTCATCTCTTGGGGCAGGCTCTGTCGCCCTTTTGGCGAGCAGAAAAACAGCCCCTACCGGAAAGAAAATCCGGGAAGTGAGCGGCAACAAGCGGCTCACAGTCTCTTTGATGTTGCCCACCCGCGCCAGCACCGAGGAAATTCGCAGAGTGCTCGGCGAAGTTCAGAGCGGCAAGCGTCCGCCGCTGACCGCCAAAGAGCGCGAGCAGTTGCTCGGTGCCAAGCCTGAAGATGTTCGGGCAGTGCAGAAAGCGGCTCGCGCGAGCGGCTTGCGCCACAACCGGCGCACGCAGTCCATGCGCACGCACGGCATCTGCAGCGTATCGGGAACCTACGCAGCCTTCCAGAAGTTCCATCCGGGACTAAAGCTGCATGTCTACGAAGACGGTGATGGCCGGCAGTTCATCGGGCGCGAAGAGACGATCAACGTGCTCAACGGGTTGCCGATCATTGGTGTCTTCGGATTCGACGATCGCGAAGCGGCGCATACCAACTACCACTGGCACAAGCCGGGTCGCAAGGGCGTTCGTAAGCACTTGCTGTCCGGGCTGACCTCTCGCGGTCTGGCTGCGCTTCAGGGCTGGGACCTGGATGACATGGACAAAGTCATCCGCGTCACCGGCTATCTGTCGCTCGGCGGCGACCTCGTCCGCATCGTGGACGACCTGAAGACGCTGGCGAAAGAAGCGGGCATCAACGTGCCTCAGACCCCGCGCATCTCCACGGACGGCGTGGAAAACGGCAGCTACAGCGATGATTCGACGGTGGAGAACGTCCTGGACTTGTTGGCTCAGGCGCTTCTCAACCCGAACGGCGCCGTACTGCAGTTCCAGGCGCGGAACACCGACGATGCTTTTGCCGGTGGGGCGGAATACGCCATCACCTACAAGGGCGTCAAGATCGGCAAGGTCACGTACAAGATGAACGTGCTGACGATCAGTTGGGGCATGAACGAAGCGGCCTGGACCGAGCAGTCCCTGATGCGTTGGGCCAGAATCGCAGTCTCTGCGAATCTCGGCGGCATCGACATCATTGCTGCCACCGGCGATACCGGCCCGCGCGACAGCACATCCGACTATACGCCGGATGCGCCTTCGTGCGTCGGCAAGGACGGCGCCGTGATCATGGGAGCGGCCGGCATCGGCTTCCGCACTGGCGCCGACATTGCGGCTGACCCGCAAACGGCCCATATGGCTACGACCAAACGGCTGACACCGCGCATGGTGCGCTCGCTGGTCGGCGTCCTGAACCGCGGGCTGAGCTCCGAGGTCAAGGAAGCGATCGCGGCTGCTGAAGCGGCGGGTGCGAGGATCGTGTCCATCTTCCCGTGGAACGACAGCGAAGACAGCGAGACCGGCTTCGGCATCTCGGCTGTGTTCGAGCCGCTCGAGGACGAGAAGGGCAACGACGTGCCCGTTTCGGCCAAGACCAATAAGCCGGGTCACAGCGCGTCGGTGCTTTCCGATGTCGCCCGGCCGGCCAATGGTCCGGTCGTCCTGTGGAACGGGCGGCGCTCTCAAGTGGGCGGCACTTCGCACAGTGCTCCCAAGGAAGGGGCGCACATCTCGTACCTGAAGGTCAAGCACAACATTCCGGTCTTCGGGAAGTTCGTGTATGCTCACGGTCCGAAGATCGTGGATCCGATCACTCAGGGCGATTCGAGCGGTCCTTATCCAGCCGATCCGAAGCGGTCGTACAACGTTATGACCGGCTACGGCGTGCTGAGCGGCTCGAAGACCAATGCGGTCGCAGCAGCTCTTGCGGCGCCTGCGAAGGTCAAAGCCAACTGACGGCGGCCTGAACGGTCTTGCCTCACCGGGCAAACCGTCAGGTTACGAGTGCAGGGGGGCGAGCATAGCTGATTTATGCTCGCCCTCCTGTTTTTTTCGATT
>JAJPJO010000525.1 GCA_021324135.1 Pseudomonadota bacterium | reverse complement strand
ATGCCCGGATCAGGTCCATATGAGCAATTTCTGTCCTGGTTGAACGCGAGCGTGCATCCGGCTCTCTGTCCGATTGTCCTCTGCCGGGGTCAATGCACTCTTTCAGATTCCCCCTGCCGTCCGCTCGGTTTCCAGGACAAACTCGTCTATGCATCGACGCATAGTGGTTGCTGCAATAGCGAACAGCCCTCACCTGACTCCGCAAACAGGGACTGCTGCCAGTCAGCCGGCGGCAATAGTTCTGAATAGCCGGGCCCGGCTATTCCCACTGTCCCAGTTGGCAAGCGGCATCCTCCAGGATTAACTGGCAGGATTAGCCGGCACGACTAGCTATGGAAGAATGCTCGGCTTCAACCAATACCGAGCATTCATCACTTCAGCTAATAGCGGTTGCCATGCTGCAGGATTCAGCAGTGCTCACCCGCAATGCGGTGCTTTTATTCAGTTCAGTCGGGCACCGCTTATGGTGCCCTGGTCTCGAGTAATTTATCACTCAAACCGTACGTGCCTGCCTCTCCTTTGCGGAACGAATGGATACCTCGTTTCTATTGAGCTTTTTCTCGGCAAGAGCAACAAGCTCGCTAGCTGAAATATCCAAGGCTACTGCCAATCGGAACATATTCTTCACTGACAGGTTTCGTGCCCCGCGTTCGAGATCTCCGATGTACGAGCGATGCAAGCCGCTGCGCCTCGAGAGTTCGCTTTGGGAGAGGTTTTGCTCTTTGCGCATGTCTCTTACTACATCACATAAAGCGAGCACGAGTTTTTCATAGTCGTCTGTATACACCATAACGTCCCCGCGCATACCCCCTTCTTATCTAAGCACCCCTTGCGGGCAAAATGATAGCCCCCATGTTAGGTATCCTCCAAAATCCGCTGCCGACACCTAAATTCGGCGCACCGTCACTATTTTGAGGGATGCGTTTAATGATAGCGAAGTTTGTCTTTTTTGATCACTTGCTTTCTGAAGGAACTTGGTGGCGAGACAATCGTCGAATTAGTGCATGTGGGCAGGAGGCTTTACCATGTACTATGACGACCGAAATCGATCGGCTAGTTTGACTAGGTTGATGATCATATTCTCTCTGGCATTTGGAGCCGTTTTTGGCATTCTGGTTTGGCTCACTCATGCGAAACTGACTTGAAAAACGGAATTACAAACGAAGGTAAGATAGGATGAGGTGCACTCGGTCATATCTTCCTCATTCAATTCCGGCTTATGAGCACAGTTCCTGAGAATTGCAATCAATGCGGGAAACGCCAAAAGCAAGACTCCGCTCAATTGCATGGTTCCTTTACACAATGGATCTTCAGCCAAGAGTTATGTGACTGTCAGGCTCGCAAAGATCAAAAGCCGGAGCATCAGGATGCCAGATGCCAAACTTGCGGAAACAAGAAATTCGACAGGCGTTCCGGCTCGATAACTCAATGGGTATTCAATGAGTCGCCATGCAACTGCATAGAATCGCAAAAGGATGCGCCGCCAGTCGCGGTGGTCGGTTCGGAAGCGGACGCTCACGCCGGAGCAAAAAATGACCAATCATTGGTTGATTACGAAGCTGGAGGAAAGGACAGCGAACAGACAGACGATGAGGCTCCGGGCCAACCCGCCACCCCCGAAGTCTTAGCGGTGCCTAAATTGCTTTATGCGGCAATCGTTTTGGCAACTATCTTCTCAGTGGTTTTTATTCTCAGCGCCCTGCTTTTATTGAGGTCTCCATCGGAATCGCCATCTTCCAAGATCAGCACCGGGGGCGGTGCCGAGCTTCTCAATGTGATTTTGAAGCAGGAAGGCGATCGGATGATTGCCGGCATAAAGCAAGACAAGACAAAAGAAGCGGCCGAAAATGGTTCCGCCTACAGTCAGTGGGAGGTCGGAAATCGCTTACGGTATCGTGAGGAGCCCGACTACAAGGGCGCCTTCCAGTGGTACAGCAAGGCCGCGGCACAGAAGGAACCGCGCGCTATGTACGAGCTCGGCGTACTTTACACGTATGGATTTGGTGTCGAAAAGGACTACGCTAAGGCCGCGAAGTTGTTCTTAGAGTCATCGGAGCAGGGAAATGTGCGCGCCGAAACGATGGCCGGGGCGATGTACCGCGACGGAAGGGGCGTCCAGCAGGACTACAAGAAAGCGGCAAAATTTTTCGCCAGAGCGGCTGAGGGTGGTTGGACAAACGCCGATGTTTATTTAGCCGCCTTGTATATAAAAGGCAATGGAGTTCGCCAGGATTATAGTGAGGCGATGCGGCTCTATCGCAAAGCTGCAGATAAGGGCAATCCCCAGGCGTTTGCCGGTATAGGATGGATGTACTTCAAAGGCTTGGGCGTGCGCCAAAATTACGGCGAAGCCATGAAATGGTATTTGCTGGCCGCCGACCACGACAACGCCGAAGCACAAACAAGCATTGGCTACATGTACGAGAATGGCCTGGGTGTTCCCAAAGACGAGCGCAAAGCGATCAGTTGGTATCGCCAGGCGGCCTCGCAGGGATACAGCGCCGCTCAGGTTCACCTCAGTAAACTGTCCGGACGCTGATCAGCACGGCCGAATTGCTGATTGCTGCTCAGTTGTCTTGCCAGCCGTGGTCTAGGTTCGTTTCTGCCCCTCGATCTCTGTCCAGGTGCCAAACCAACGCAAGATGCGATCGTCAGTGTCGCGGAGAGCGACTGCTCGAGCAAGGTGCCAGAGGTAGTTAGGCACAGATGCATTGAGCCCGACCGCGCGACTGAGGCGAAACTCGAATTCGAATGTATCGCCGGATTGAAGCGCCTTCTGCCATTCCTCGAGATAGGCCGCCCGGTCCTGAGGATGGATCAACAAATGCCAGGCGTCCGACAAACTTTGCTGTAAAGTCAAACCGGTGTATTCGAACCATCTGTGATTCCAAAAATAGATCGATCCGTCCGGATTGGCCGCAAAGACGATATGAGGAATCGCATCTGCCAGGGTGCTCAATTGCTCCTCAGATTTAGCCAGTTTTTCCTGAGCAACCTTTTGCTCGTTTATATTTGTCGTCGTGCCGAACCATTTTGTCGACTTTGTGTCCGGATCGTAAAAAGGGATGCAGTGCAGCAAATGCCAATAATAGTTGCCCTGGAAATCCTTGTGCCGCAATTCGATTGAGAAGGGCCGGTTTTCTTTGGAAGCCTGGTTGCCGGCTGCGATTGTTTTTTCAAAATCATCGGGATGAAGAAAATTGACCCATGACCAGCCGTCATCCTTGTCGCGGTCGAGACCGGTCAACTCGTAGAATCGATTATTGGCATGCGTGCACTTTCCCTCGGAGTCGGCAATCCATACCATGTGCGGCATGGCCTCAGTCAGCATCAACACTTGCTTTTGCAAGTCATGATCCATCGTCAGCGCCTCAGGTGCGTAATCAGCACCAGCATGAGAATCGTCCGGCGCCTGACGCAAGCGGAAATAGCGCTCCTTTCTCAGGCGATGCAGTTCCTTCTCCAGAGACTTTATGCGCTCTTCCAGATTGAGACTGCTGTCGCCTTCGCTGCCGGCACAGGAGCCGGCAAAGTCGGTTCCACCGTTCAAATGGTTTTGCTGATTGTGGGATGACATTTATAAAGATTCCGTCGCCAATGGGAAGCCAAATTTTGTTATGTGAGCTTGCCAAGGATATCACACATTGACAACCGTGCCAGTCCTTAAGAGCAAATATTGATCAGCTTTCGTAGATTTTATCCACCAAAATGCTTCAGGGTTTTTCCCATTCCGGCCCCACCCTCCAATTTTGTAAGCTGAAGTGCATGAGAACTCCCAGTGAACGCCTCGTCTAGCCAGCGGGGCGCTCATTGCTTTTTGAATTCTGCATTCTGAATTCTGCATTTTGATGTTTCCTTTACGCCCAACCGTTTTAGAGTGGATTTGTAATCAAACGACGGAGGTTGAAAGCGAGCGTCATGGAGATGTTGATCTATTTGAAGAGTTTAGCGAGATATCTGAGCCAATCACCTGAGCACATAAGAGAAGAGCTCGCCAGAGAGCTGCGCGAGAGGCTGCATCGCAAGGAGGTTGTTGAAACAAACGATTCCGATGCAATCCACTATAAGGGCGCAATGCATGTGGTTGAAAGATCAGGCAAACTCGGCAAACTGATCGTGGCGGATCCTGACGCTCCTGCCTCACTTCTGGACCGTTTGGCTAATTCGAACGACAGGCACATTCTCGAGAGAATCGCCGAGCACCCTAGGGTAGGAGAGTTCACGCTGAGCCGTTTGTCGAATTCGATTCATCCGGAGGTACGCATGGCCGTAGCCGAAAATCCATGCACTCCTTATGAAGTTCTGAAAAACCTTGCTCGTGATGAGCATCCGGACGTGCGCTACCGTCTTGCCGAGAGCCCGCATGTTTGCCGAACGATTCTGGCAATACTCGAGCATGACGAAAATCCCTATGTCAGCGACCGGGCTCAGCGTACATTAGAGAAGCTGATCAACAATTTCCATGCGCATAGCGTTTGCGCCGCATGATCGAGAATCACAAAGTTAAGAACACCGAGGGAGCTCAGGGCGTGGTACTGTATTTGGTACCACGCTCTTTGCATTTGGCTTGAGCTATCTTCAACCCATCGGTGAATAATTTCGTCCACGCCTCGCTGCCACAAAGGTTGGAATACCCCAGTCCTTTCTCGAACATTTTCACCGCCAGTCCGGGCTTGTTTTGCATGAGGTAGCATTGACCTATCCCGAAAATGGCGGTGAGCCGATGGTGATATTCGAGCGGAGTGGAAGCTTTGTGGCGCGCCATTATCGCCTCGGACTGCTTGTAATCCTGAAAAGATTTGTCAATCTGCTGCAACCGCAGCTCCGTTCCCGCCAGGTCCACAAGACAGTGGGCATAAACGATTGAGTTCTCGCCGCTGCCTTCCTTTGCACAGGCAACAGCTCGTTTGTTATAAACGAGCGCGTCTTGGAACTGATTGAGAGGAAAATACTCAAGACCTAGTTGAGCCAGACGCACAGCCAGTAAATCGCTGTTTGGCGGCTCGATCCTTTCAAGGCAAGCAATTCTTTTTTTAGCGGTCACAATCGCTTCTTTATGGCGCTGCAACCTTTGCAGAGCATTGATCTTGCCATCGTAGGCAAGCAGCAGATCGTGATCGTTTCCATAGGAGGCGCAAATGTTACTCGCCTTATCAAAGACCGGCACGGCATCCTCAACACGGTTCATCATAACGAGAGCCGATGCTTTTCGAAGCAAATCAGGCACCACGGCCGGTGAGTCCTTTCCTTGCGCGCGCTCGATAACAGCGATGGCATCGTCGCTGGCTTTCACCACTTCGGCGTAGTTCTTCGCCTTTGCAGCTTCAGAAGCCCGACTGGACTCGCTAGTAAGACCATACAGAAAGCCGGGCATTATTTGGCAAGCCGGCATTGCTCTGGAAAGCCGCCTCAAGGCGGCACCGGAAATGTTGTTCTTTTCCAGAGCGATCATCGTCAGGGTGGGCATGGATTTCAATGTATCGATTACGCGCTCTGTAACCTTTGTCTCATTGAGTTTCAGCGATCGAAGCATCTTGAGGTTGAGCAAGGATTTTACGCTCTCATCGTCGATGCTGGTCCCTGATAGATTTAATTCCATCAGACAGCGCAAGTTCGATACATTATGAAGGCTCTTGATCTCTATAGAATCCTTCAGATTGAGAATTCGCACCGGTGACTGCGCCAAGTAGCTGATGCCTTCATCGGTAACGCCGGACAAAGGCAGTTGCACATCAATGGCGTATCGATAACCCCGAAGAGGAGCAAGCTTCTGATCCTTGTAGGCTGCCAGCATAATGAGTTTAGTCTTCCTCGCACTGATGGCTTTCATCAACTGCTCGTCGGGAGCATGAAAAGTCTTGATCATCTCGCCGATATGCGTGTCGTGCCAATTGACTTCATTGGTCGGTCGCCAGAACATCCAGGCGAACCCTGCCGCTACAATGGCGAACGAAATCGCCAGCCAGCGCCGGCTAAGCCTGGCATTTTTTTGTGGTGCCACATATAGTGGCGGCTCCGTCTGCGCCCGCTTTTCCTCTTCCAGGCGTTCGATTTCCTTTTGAACCTCATCTTCCAGGACTTGCAGAAGATCCTTGCCGAGCAAAGTCATGTTCTCATAACGCTCAGCAGGTTCTTTAGCCAGCATTTTCTCCACAATTTGAGCAAGCCTGGCAGGCACTTGGCGCGAACCGGTTGAATCAAGTTTAGGTGCTGATTCGGATCGATGTTTGCTGATCAGCTCCATGACCGATTCGCCTGTATAGGGAGGCGCACCGGACAGCATTTCGTACAAAACGCAACCAAGCGAATATTGATCGGATTTGTCCGTGACCGGCGTTCCTGATGCCTGCTCGGGGCTCATGTAGAAGGGCGTTCCAATGAGCTCACCGGCTGCCGTCAAGTATTGATCACCTTCCAGTTTGGCAATGCCGAAATCGAGCAGTTTGGCTGTGCTTTCTTGCCCATCGAGAAGCATCAAATTGCTTGGCTTGATATCGCGATGTATCACCCCCTCTTTATGCGCATGTGCAAGAGCATCGGCGAGCTGCATGAAAAGCTCGACAACATCCAAGATCGGAAGCGGTTCGTCTTGATCGATAATCTCTTTGAAGGTTCGACCGTTTATATACTCAATGGCGAGATACGGCTGAGCGTGCCATGGTTCGCCAGGAGGCAGAACACCAAAATCATAGACCTTAGCTATGTTGGGATGATTGAGGCGACTTAGAGCCTTAGCCTCGTTTTGAAAACGGATAAGCGCCTTAGGATTGCCGCTTCCTTCATTAGAGTGAAGGACCTTAAGCACGACGTCTCGTTGAAGAGTGCGATCGATTGCCTTATAAATCGCACCCATGCCACCAGAGCCGAGCTTCTCTGTAATTTCAAAACGATTGAGAATGATCGTCTGTGCCTTAATGTCCACTCTGGATACCCATGCGCCATAAACAGTAGCTTAACTTATCGTTCGCGGCAGTGTTTGTATTGGCGTTCGCAACCGTGTATGTATGCGTTTTTGAGGCTCGGGTGGTCCGTATTTTTGAAGCACCCGGCTGAGCCGGAATTGCAGTTTTTCAAAGCAATGTTGAATGAACTTAAATAAGGTCGTTTGTATAATACCAGGGTGAGCGCGGGGAGCAGATGGAACCAGAGAAGTCGATCCTGATTGTCGAAGACGAGGGCGAGATCCGGCGTTTTTTACGGATCTCATTGGTCAACCACGGCTATAAATTGTTCGAAGCATCAAAGGGCGAAGAGGGTCTGACGCTTCTTTCTGAGAAGCAGCCCGATCTGGTCATTCTCGATTTGGGTTTGCCGGACCTGGACGGCATGAATTTCACCAAACGTGCCCGCGAATGGACGAGCGTGCCGATAATCATTTTGTCGGCGCGAAATCAGGAAAAGGACAAGATTGAAGCACTCGAGGCGGGTGCGGATGATTATGTCACCAAGCCCTTCGGCATTCTCGAATTGATGGCGCGCATCAAGGTCGCCTTCAGGCACAGCTCCGCTAAGGATGGTTCGCCGGAAGATCCCATTTTTACCAGTGGCGATCTGAGAGTCGATCTGACCAAACGAATGGTTACATTCAAGGGCGAAGAAGTGCATCTGACGCCAATCGAATACAAAATTTTGCATCTCCTGGTGAAAAACGCCGATCGAGTGGTGAGGCAGGACGTTCTCTTACGCGAGGTCTGGGGACCCGGTCATGCGAAGGAGAGCCACTACTTGCGTGTCTACTTCGGGCAGTTGCGGCAGAAGCTGGAGGAAGAGCCGGCTCGTCCTAAATATTTGATCACCGAGCCTGGTGTCGGGTACCGTTTGCGCGTTCACGAAACCGGTTCGTGAGCCTGGGATAGGAGCGATTCAGCGCTTTTTCGCCCTGATGGCTTGTTCGTGAGCTGGGATTCGAGCGATTCAGCTCTGCTTCGCCCTGATGGCTTGTTCGTGAGCTGGGATTCGAGCCGTCAGCTCTGCTTCGCCCTGATGACTTCGACTGTGCAGGGAGCGTGCTGAGCAATGGTGCGCGGAATGCTTCCAAGATATTTTGCGGCAGACATCCCATGTCCATGGGCGCCTACAACAATCTTGTCCGCCGACCACTCGACTGCGGCGTTAACGATTTCCTGTTTGGGATTGCCTTCGCGAATTTCGAAGTGTACTCTTTGACCGCTCTGCTCTCTTGAGGACAGCTGCTTGCGGGCTTCCTCAAGCATTTTGCGGGCGCCGTCCCTTCGTCGCTCCTGAATCTCACTGACGAGAACAGTTGATCGTTCGTCATTTGCCAATTGAACAGGCTCTAGAACAGTAAGAAGTTTAAGTTCTGAATCTTTGGGCCAGACCCGTCTGGCAGCCGCTTCCACTACTTTTGATGAGTAAGGGGAATCATCGATTGCAAAAATTATCTTAGTCATTTTGGTCGCCTTGGGAATAAAGTATCCACACGTGTTAGGTTATCACTAGAAGCAGATGACTTCTGTTAAAGCTCGCCAATTCTAAAATTTGTAACCCTTATGAGCATTCGGACGCTATGAACCAACGGCTGATTTCTGTATTGATTGTCGAAGACCAGGAGATTATGCGCTTTGGCTTGAAGAAGTCTCTGCAGCAACTGAACAAGACCAAGGTGGTCGGCGAAGCCGCCAGCGGACTGGATGCTGTTGCAAAAGCGCGCGTTTTGCAGCCGGATGTAATTCTGATGGATATCGGCTTGCCCGAGCTGAACGGCATTGAGGCAACCAGAATGATTAAAAAAGAGCTGCCAAATGTGCGTGTGATAATGCTCACCTCCTTCGATGATGCTGAAAGAACTTGCGCCTCGCTGGCAGCGGGAGCTGATGGCTATTGCGTAAAAAACATTCCTGTCCACCAGCTTGCATCCGTGATCGAAACCGTACACGACGGTTTCGCTTGGCTGGATCCGCAGATTGCCGGGCATGTTTTGAAGATCCACAGTGTCAATGACGATCAGTCGCAGAAAAAATCCGCGAGCGCCGCTACGGAGATTCAGGAGATCGTTCCGGAGGGTGATGATGAGGATCTCGAATGTCTCACCAAGCGTGAATTGCAGATATTACACCATCTGATGAACGGACCGGCCGATGCCGATCTAGCTGCCAGACTGGGCGTTACGGAGAGCACCATCAAGGGGCACGTGCGCAGAATTTTGCAGAAGCTTGCCCGGGATGAAAAAACGCAGAAATATCTTGCTTACATGCATCCTGGCCTGGTGTAATGGCGTGCATGTATCCTGGCTTGTTGTAATGGCGTGCCCACCTGGCCTGGTGTAATGGCGTGCGTGCATTCCTGGGCAGTGGCGTGCATGCCACCGCCATCGGTGCCGCTCCTTTCTAATAGCCGCCTATGATTTTGCATGCAGGAAACTGTTCTCTGAGTGCAGCGGCTTCGTGCTCTCCAATCCCATTGCAGCAACCCACCTTCAACTCCTGCAAATTTTTCAGGCGGCTGAGCAACTCCACGACGCCTCTGTAAGAGACATTGGTCCACGACAGATCGAGGCGGCGCAAACTTGTCAATTTATATAGGCAGGGCAGGTGTTGATCTTCGATCTTCATGCCGTTTAGCTCCAGATGCCTGAGCTGCTTCGCATTTTCCAGAACGGACAGTTGCCTCGGATCGATCGATGCACCAGGCAGATAGAGTCCATGCAGCTCGGGAAGCGAGCAAAGATACTGCAGCGATTTACCCGTCAATTCGGGATTCAATCCAAGACCAAGCTCCTCAAGTGATTTCAGCTGGCTGATTGCCTCGACATGCGCATCAGTGAGATCGCAGTTGGTCACCCAGAGTCCGTTCAGCTTAGTGAGTTGCCTCATTGACTTGAACGACTCGACCGACAGCCCGCTGTTGCGCGAGAGTGTCAGACTTCTCAAGCTCTTGATCTGGCAAACGGTTTGGAGCTGTCTGTCAGTCAATTGTGTTGTGTTGATGTCCAGTGTTTGCAAAGCCACATGCGTAAGCGGCGTCAGATCAGCATTGCTCAACTGTCGTGCTTTCAAGTTCAAATAAGTCTCATCAGCGTCGACTTCATCTAGTTTGAATTCGAGCGGGCGAAGTCTTTCCTTTTCCCACATATTGTCGGCCGATGAGATCAACAAATCTTTCATGTCATCCCGCTGAATATCACGTCGATAAAGTCGCCCTTCACCGGCGAAGTTGTAGGTTAAGGCCGCACTGGAGGGAACGTCCACACCAGTTTGCTTGGTATCAAATACAATACCAACGAAGGTAACAACGGCAAGCAAGATCGATAGCAGGAGGGCGACGAGGATCAGGAGCTTTGAGCGTGCACTACCGCTGACCGGAAGCGGTAACGCCTGCGTCTCTTTCAAGTTTATCCTCGCGAACGAATCGCTAATGGAGAGCTCTTCCCAATATGAATGTCTGCGGGCGGTCGGTCGCAAACCTTCCACAGCCTCCAGGATCTCTAACAGGTTATCGTGTAATTCATCCACGGATTGATGACGGCTCTGCCGATCTTTGCTGAGCGCTTTTGCGAAGAATTGATTCAGTAAGGGTGCCAGGTTTGCTTGTTGAGGGAAATCTCCCGGCTTCAGAATCGGCACAGAGTCATTGAGATGCCGTTGCATCGTCTCGAGCGCCGAATCGCTGCAAAACGGAACCGACCCTGTAATTGCCTCGAAGAAAACGCAACCTAGCGAATAAATGTCAGATCTCGTATCGGGTCGATCTTGAGTTATCTGCTCGGGGCTCATGTATGCAGGACTGCCGAGAATCAAGCCGTTTGGTGTCAATGTGATACCATGCGATGACTGCTCAAGCATGACGGCAATGCCAAAGTCGATCACCTTAGCCAGCATCGATCCGTCGGGGCCGTGCATCAGCATTATGTTGCTGGATTTCAGGTCTCGATGGATCACTCCGTGTTTGTGAGCATGACTCATCGCTCTGCAAACTTGAGTCAATAACGAGATGGCTTCTTCTACTGGCAGTGGACCATATCGCCGGATAAAGCGTGAAAGCGTTGTGCCCTTCACATAGTCGAGCACCAGATAGGGATGACCGTTTGTTGAGCCGAAGTCGAGAACGCGGACAATGCTTTCATGCTGCAGGGCGCTAATCGTTCGAGCTTCGGCTTGGAAGCGAACGACTTTACTTTGCTCAAGGCGATTCGATTTCAAAGTCTTTATGGCAACGAATCGATCAAGGACCTTATCGCGCGCTTTGTAGACCAGGCATGAAGCACTGCGATCGAGCAGCCGAATAATCTCGTAGCGGCTGTCGAAGTCTTCTCCAATGCATTTTTCTTCGGAAGCCAGCTCGATTTCCTGAGCCCAGGTGTGCAGCGGGTCGCCCTGCGAATTGCTCTGCGGGTTGCCCTGCGGATTGCCTTGCAGATTGCCCTGCGGATTGTCCTGCGGATTGCCTTGCGGATTGAAACGTCCCGGAGATACTTCTTGCAGCATCGCCTCGGGGGAGTCCCCTTCTTCGTTTGTTTGAAAAATAGAAGCGCCTAAATTTGGCAACATCGGCAGGCCAACCTGGTCCGGAAAAACCAGACCACCCCAATATCTAAATATTCCATAAGAATCACAGGATGTCAATGGAAAGTATGCCGCAAATGCCCGCCGAACCTGTGCTCTGCGGATTCGCGTATCATCGCCAGGCCAGCGGCAAGTCCGACCCCTCTCTGCGGGCCCTTATGCTCATATGACGAATAGATCAAAATACTTGGCAGCCATCACGATCCTGAAAAGCATTGTGCTTAGACCGTTTAGAGATATTGCTGCGGAATTAAGTGTTATGACGATTAAGTCAAATGAACATAAGGGATGCAATATAGGGTCCCGTGACCGACAATCAATACCCCCTGACAAGCTCGTTTCCTCATGCTCGTTTTCTCATGCAAATCAAACCCTGACGAGGTGTGTCCAGGTAGCAAACGTCAAGGTGGCTGTGCCACCGCCAAGATGGCTGTGCCACGGCCAAGTGGTCTAGGCCACTGTCGAGGTGCTGATTCCTGGCGGCGGAGCAATGGTCGTTCGGGCAATGTACCAATTGACGAACTGTTCCGCTCCAGACTCGAAGCTCGTGGATGGCTCGTAGGCAAGCATTCGTCGTGCCTTTTCTATGTTGGCGAAGGTATTTGGTACATCACCTGTTTGCATAGGCAAATGCGTGAGCTGCGCTCTCTTTCGAAGATGCTTCTCTAGCACCCTGATCATGTCGAGCAAGCGAACCGGCTCGCTGCGCCCGAGATTTATGATTTCAAAACCTGGCTTGGCTAGCTGCATGGCCTTTTCGACGCCATCTAAAATATCGGCTATGAACGTGTAGTCTCGAAGGCTGCTGCCATCGCCAAAGACTTCAATGGGTTTTCCTTCGTCGATTGCTTTGCAGAATTTGTGTATCGCGAGATCTGGGCGCTGTCTCGGTCCGTACACCGTGAAGAAACGCAGGCACACGACATCAATTCCTGTTGCATTATGGAAAGCGTGGCAGACCATCTCGCCAGCTGCCTTCGACGCGGCATATGGTGACATGGGCCGGTCGACTATATCGGTTTCAGAAAATTTCTCGAAGGCTCTCTCTCCGTAGACAGAACTGGAGGAACCGAAAACGAACAGAGGAGCGCACTCACTCATCAACCTCGCAGATTTGGCTACTTTATCGAGCAGCCTTTGCGTTCCCAAAATATTCACATCCATATAGAGCGCCGGATCGCGCAAAGAGGGGCGTACTCCAGCCATGGCAGCCAGGTGAACGACAACATCGAACGGACCGTGCTCGAAAACCTCATCGAGATCGATTGGGCTGCGAATATCGCCCTCAATCAGATTGAACTTTGGATTCATGAGGCAGGCTGCAATGTTTTCGCGCTTGATTCTCATGTCGTAGAAGTCGTTGAAGTTATCGATTACTGTGACTTGATTGCCGTTTCTCAGCAAACGCTCAACCAGATGGCTGCCGATGAATCCGGCTCCACCAGTGACAAGCACGCGTTTTCCAATAACCGTCATTACAATCTCACTTGTTAGAATTCGTTTTTCTCACCGCGACTAACCGAGCTTGGCTCATTAATAGCATTTACAACGCCGACTCAATCTAAAATTCGATGCGCTTGCTTGTCGCTCGCGAATTCATCGGAACTTTGCTGAGCGGCATCACTATCAAGATTGAATGTTTCATCAACCGCATAAATTCTCTTGCCTTGCGATTCGTGATAGGTTCTCATCAGGATTTCGGCTAACAAACCCATGAGGATGAACTGAAATCCGACGACAATGAACATACATACGAGCACCGGCAGTGGTGTCTCGATGAAAGAGGCATACTGTATGAGCTTCAAAAAGATCATCACGACGAAAGCAAGCGCAGCAATGGCTAGCGAGACAAAGCCGGCAGCTCCGAAGACGTAAATCGGTTTTGTGAAGTATTCCGACATGAATTTCACAGTGATCAGATCGAGCACAACCTTGAAGGTTCTCGACAATCCATATTTTGATTGACCGTGCTGTCTGGCATGATGGGTCACGGGAATTTCGGCTACCCGAGCGCCGTTCCATGTAGCATAGATTGGAACGAAACGGTGCATCTCGCCATAAAGTCGAACATGTTTGATGACGTCGCGCCTGTACGCTTTGAGAGAACAACCGTAATCGTGCAGCGCAACGCCGCTTATGATTGATATCAATTTATTGGCGATCCAGGAGGGGATCAGTCGCGTGAAGAGCTCGTCTTTGCGCTCTTTACGCCAACCGCTGACCACGTCGTAGCCCTCGTCCATTTTCTCCAGGAGCCGCAGAATGTCGTGAGGATCATTTTGCAGATCGGCATCCATCGGGACGATAACTCGACCTGAGGCATGGTCGATGCCGGCAGACAACCCTGCCGTTTGACCGAAGTTGCGAACAAATTTCACCAATTTGATACGCTCGTCCGAACGAGCAATTTCACGCAACTTATCAAACGAGCTATCGGTAGAGCCATCGTCAACAAAGATAACCTCGAAGCTGCGACCGATTAGATTCATAGACGAGAGGAGCTTGTCGTACAGCGGACCGACATTTTCTTCCTCATTGAGCACAGGAATAACAATGGACAGCTCCGGTGCTGGGATTTGCTTTACATGCGTCCCCGATCGAGTAATTGCAGAGGAGCGATGTTTGGCAAGCGATGGCGTCCAGTGCTGCCCGTGGGTGCTGGTTCGTTTGGCGACGTGCTCGGAGGAGCGCGGCGAAATTGGTTTTATGACGGGCGCAGGGTTATCGACTGTAAAAGGTGCGGCTGT
>JAJPJO010000568.1 GCA_021324135.1 Pseudomonadota bacterium | reverse complement strand
GAGCCAACTGACAGGGCTTTTGTGCATTTTGAAAATTAGTTTGGTATCACTCCCATGAATTTTGCGGGTACCGATCACCTTCTATTTGCCATAGTACGCCCGGCGGCAGTATCGCATATGGTGCGGGTCCGTTCTTTCCGATTTTGATATGGCGTGTGACCAGTTTGTGATAATTGAGCGCTACACTGCCGGCAAGGGTTGAGTTTGGAACACTGATATTAGCGTTTTCGCTAAAGGTAGGTTTATTTATGGTATTGGATTCGCACGCACAGGCGTCCGCGGCCGGCATCGAGCAGGGGCGGACGCAGGAGACGAGGCCGAGCAATAGACTAAATTCGCTGGACATTTTCCGAGAGCAGCACACGGTGGGCAAAGTCGAGAGGCCAAACAATGCATCTGCCACCTTGGATTTCACCGGTACTGTTGGAACCAAAGCCGATGATAGACGGGAGCTTCTGGCGCAGGATAAAACTCTGGTTGCCGATGACAAGCCGCCCTTGAGGAAGTCAGAGCTTCCGGAATACAAAAAGTACACGCCGGAGGAACAGGCAAAAGTAGCTAAGGATCTGGCAAAACAAATTGCCGAAAAAGGATTCAAGGACTCCCCGGAGCTCAGAGATAAGATCCGCGCAGAGATGCTCCGCGTCTACCTCGACGGCGATAAAAACAGCCAGGGCGACGAAAAGAAAATGGAGGCCTTCGTCAAACAGATCAGTGATAACTTACCGAAAGGCATGTCGCTGCGCATCGATCAGAGCCCTGACAATAAAGACCTCGCGGACTTCAGGGAGCGCGCTCAAAAGGCGATTGATAAACAGCCGGGCATGAAGATGGGAGCCAGCGGTCAGCTCCAGCTGTGCAAGGAAGAAAGCGGCAAGATAAACGTTGTCGACAAAATGCATTATGCCGCCTCGGTAAAGAGGGAACCAGAAACGCGCAAGGTCTAGCTCTGATCTACAGGCATTCGTCATGGCGGCGCAGACGCAGTTTTTTGTGACGATGCGATGAAGGCTAGCAGGACATGGCCAGGTTATGGGCAAATCGCCTGACCGCCATGTCCGCAGCCGCCTCGTCTAAACCGGCGAAATTCAGCATATACTCATTGGCGGCAGGATCGCCTTTGTAGTATGAAGCTGTCGGCACGAGCGGCAACCGAGCCACTTTGGCTGCAGATGCAATCGCTTCCGCTTTGCATTGGCGATTAAACACCAGCCTGATATGCATACCGCCGCCTGGCGGCAGTATGCGCACGAAGTCGCCCAATACTTCTCCCAGAGACGCAATCAGCGCTTGTCTTCTTTTGCGCAGTGTCTTCCAGACAAATCGAACATGCGCCTCCAGATATCCGCTCTCAATCATCTTGCACAACGCCTGGTGCTCTATCAGAGGAAACTGCCGGTCGGCAATATGCTTGACTCGTCGAAAGAGGGGCACCAGTTTCTCCGGAAGAACCGCGACGCTCGTCGCTGTCAGAGGAAATAGTAGCCGCCAAAAGGTATAGAGATAGATTGTCGCATCGCGAAGGTCACGCGCGAACAGCGGTATCGCATATGGTGCAACATAACCGAAGTCGGATTCCCAGGCGTCCTCAATAATTCCGGTGCCGTTTCTCTCACACCAGCGCAACAGTTGTCGCGCTCTCGCTTCCGAGAGCGTGGAGCCGGTCGGATCGTGAAATGTTGTAGCGTACAACCACTGCGGTGATGCATTGGAAGTCGATAGAGAATTGATGTCGATGCCTTCGCGATCGATTGCCACAGACAATAGATTTGCTCCATGAAGGAGAAACTGCTTGCGCGCACCGGCATAACCGGGCTCCTCGCAAGCAACCAGATCCCCTGGCCGCACGAGCAATTGCATTATCTCTCTGAGAGCGTTTTGCGTTCCTGAGTAAAGAACAATTTGCTCCGGATGACAAACGACACCTTTGCTGCGACGCAGGTATGCCGCAATCGCCTTGCGCAGAGGCAAGTAACCAAAGACATCCTGGCAAAATTCCGAACCGAGGGGATCGTCTTGAAAGCTCTTGCCCAGGCAGCTGCGCCATTCACTCATCGGCAACAAATCGGCAGGCAACGCGCCCCAATTCGACGCCGCCAGATCGCCCGACAATATGGCGGGCTCGCCGTTTGAAAGGCGCTTCGCCAGCTGCGTGTAGCGGTTGCTCCAGGCAAACGGCGGAGCGATTTCCGGCAGCGAATCATCTCTCATCAGAACGGCTTCGTGCTGATGATCGCCTGCCACCATCACCTCGTTTCTCTTCGTCATTCTGAGATAGCCAAGACCGATCAACTTATCGAAGGCGTTGGCCACGGTTTGCCTGGTCGTTCCACTAATCACCGCAACTTGTCGACGAGACGGCATGCGATCGCCGGGCTGCAACAATCCATTTTCGATCGCTTCGCTGATCGCTTGAACCATCTTCAAGCATGTGACTCTTCCTTTCAGTTGAGCCAGACAAGCTAGACCGGCATGGTTTGCGATAAGTGATCCCGCGTGGTTCGCGGCAAGCGATCCCGCGGGGACAGCCACTCCCATCTGCACTGGTTCGGCATGGATGTTTTCTTGCGATCCGTTGTACATCGATCTCGCCCTCGCTCAACGCTAATGCCAATGCTCAATTAATTGCGACGATGCTCGCTGGGCTCTGATCGTTCGGTCGATCCACTTTGCGCAGAATCTTGCGCGGACGCACTTTGCGATGCGCTCCTCGCAGAGTCTTGCGCGGATGCCCTTTGCGATGCGCTTCTCGCCGCCTCTTTTGCGATGCCTGTAATAGTCAATTGCGGAAGATGAGTGCGATCAGTGGCGCGATCGACGGCGCCCTTCATCTCCCTGAGCTTCTCTTGCTGACCCTTAGGAGCATGAGAAATGGCAATGTCTGCACCCTTATCCTTGGCAATTTTTAGAGCAAGAGCGCCAGGACCCATCATCGCCTCACCGGCTAAGGGCAGTCCTTTTCTGATTGCACCCGCCACATCGCCATGCTTGCCTGCCTGAATCACACCATTGACGCTATCGACATGCTGCCTGGCAATCTCTTTGCCCGCTTGAGTCACTTCGCGCTGAATTTGTTTTGCAGCCGGTTTATCAGCAAGTTTCTTTCCTTCCTCAAGCCCTTTGTGCCACCAGTCGCCCGCTTTGTGGCCGATAGTCCCCGCCGCCTGGCTGGCTCCCTGTTTCATGCGATCTAAAAAACCGGAGTGGTGCAAGAGGCTGTCATCACCGGCTGCTCCTGCGGCTTGTTGTTGTTGATTTTCAGTTTTTGAATGGTAAGCGAGATCGCCGGTCATAAAGAAACCTCATAAAAATGGCTGCGAAGAGATTTGCCGTCCTGCTCAACTGTATGAAACGAAAGTGTCGGGAACGTGTCGAACCGCACCGCCAGACGTTTGGCATTGCTTTATGAGGTTGTGAATGAAAAAATGCGTGCGAAGTGCTGCTGTTCCCTTTTCAGCTGTGGACTTACTTGGCACTTTTTTCGACGAAAGTGGTCATATGTGACACTTTTACTCTTTGCATCCGGGTCATTTTTTGCCAAAAAAAGGACACGTATGACACTTCCATGAGGGCGGCGATCTTGTCAATACCCGTTTTTTGTGGATTTTCGATCACTTCAGACGCAGAAAAGCGAGAAGAGAAGACTCTTCCCTCGTCGCT
>JAJPJO010000398.1 GCA_021324135.1 Pseudomonadota bacterium | reverse complement strand
GTGGTCGGCGGTCTCGCTGAGCTTGGCGTCGAGCCCTTGACCGATCTGAATGCCGATCTGCTCGCGGCGCGTTTGCACGGCAAGAAACAACCAATCAAGAGTGCCCTTCTCGATCAGCGCATTATAGCCGGGATCGGCAATATTTATGCCGATGAGGCACTTTTTCTAGCCGGCATTCATCCCAGGCGCGCCGCCGGAAGTTTGAGCAAAGATGAGCTTGCCAAGCTGGTTCCGACAATCGTGATTGTCCTTTCTCGTGCCATCGAGCTTGGTGGCACGACCCTGCGCGATTATCAGGACCTGGAGGGCGCCAACGGCAATTATCAGCATGACGCCTACGTTTATGGGCGCAAAGGATTGCTTTGCTTGAAGTGCAAGAACATCGAAATCGAGCGCCTCAAATTGGCCGGTCGCTCATCCCACTTCTGCCCGCGCTGCCAACCATTAGATCCCAGGGGCGCTAAAGCGAAAAGGCCAATCAAGGCAAGCGACGATCGCAAAGACAAAAAGCCGAAGAGGGTGAAGCGGCTGCCTGCCGGCAGAAAAGCTTAGCCGGCCTCGCCCGCCTTTTTTCGTTTCAGGAACATCTCAATTAAAATGCATCCGGCCGCTGGAATGCAGGTGGCGATTATGAATGCCATGGCGTGATAAACGGTGGCCACGGCCAGTCCTTGCTCGGGCGGTAAGTTGCAGGTGAGCATTAATCCCTTCTGGACGAGAAGGTGGACGCCTCCGGCGCTTCCGGGTGTCGGGATCAAAACGCCGACCGAGCCGATCGTAAAACTAATCAAGGCATCTTTTGCCGAAACCTGGTTCTCAAGCCTGAATGCGAAGAGGATCAGATAATAGTTGAGCCAGTAGCAGGCCCACATGAGCAAGCTGAGAAAGGCTATGAGTGGGTAGTTAAAAGGATTGTTGAGGCAGGAGGCGCCTTTCTCGAAGTCGGCGGTCAATTCCTTTAGCTTAATCAAAACCCGCTCGGGAAGCGCCTTGACGACCATATCGATTGATGTGAGCCAGCCGATAATCCGGGCGGTAAGCGGCAAAAGCACCAGACCGAGGAGCGAGGCACCGAGCATGATGGCACAGGCAAACCGATAAACCAGGGGCGGCAAGTTCCAGCCCATCTTGGCGGGCAGGGCCTGGAGCAAGGAGTCCGGCAGGAGGTTCAAACTGATGCCGACAAGGCAGGCAAGGAAAACGAAATCGATCAATCGATCGATTAGAAGGGTCGGGAGTACTCCTGCAATCGGGATGCGCTCCAGGCGATTGATCGCCACCAGTCTCGCTACCTCCCCGCCACGCGGTATGACGATGTTGACGGCGTAGCCGATTATGACTGCATAAAATGAATGGAAAAGTCCGACATTGCGTCCGGCCACAGGCTTTAGAAAGATCAGCCAGCGCACGGCCCTGAGCAAATGGGCGATCAACCCTGTGAAGCAAACGACGACGAGGTAGAAGATATTGACGTTGCTGGCGTATGCCAGGGTCTTATTTATGTCCGTGCCGCTGAAAGCGAAATAGAGCAGGGCGATGCCCAGTACGAATGCTAAAATCTGTTTCCACAATTGGCTTTTCGGGCGCTGTGCTGCATTGAGCGGAGCATTCGTGTCGTCTGTTTTGCCTACCATATTCCGGCCACTATGACCTCTTTAGTTTCATAGATAGAAAAAGTGGGAATTATTGACCCTTGGATAGTCCTGTCGCTGGGACCATTAGTACCTTAACTGGTAAGGTTTAAGGACGCCAGAGCAAACGGCTTTATTTGGGGATAATTCCAGAAGAGGAGGCGATTGGCGACTGATAAAAAATCAGAGCAATGGAAATTGCTCACATTCGCTGAGTGATCGCAATAGAAAGAAAGTTTTTTGGTGACATTGATGGCCGACAAGAAGACGAGAGTTCTTTTGATTGAGCACAATACCGACCAGGCGACAGCCCTTCGGAAAGTATTGGATGAAGCTGCCGGAACCGATTTTTTGATGGAGTGGACGGACAGGCTGACAACCGGCCTGGAGCGCCTCGAGCAGGGCGCATTCGATGTAGTGCTGTTGAGTCTTTCGATGCCCAACAAGAAAGGGTTGGAGGTTCTCAATGAATTGCGCGAGCTCGATGCCACTGTTCCAGTCGTGGTTTTGAGCGACGACAAAGATCAGAACGTTGCCGATGCTGTAAAAAGTGGTGCCCAGGATTATCTTGTGGTTAAGGAAACCATTGACGCCAGGAGGCTTGTGCAGTCAATGAGATACGCCATAGATTTGAAACGGGCTGAGGAAGCGCTTAAGGAAGCCTCGGATCGTCTGGAGGCAGCCACCTCCAGGTTAGAGGCTCTGGCCAATCAAGATCCGCTTACCGAATGCCTCAACATCGCCGGGTTGGAGCGAGCTCTGCAAAACGAATTCGAGCGGGCTCAACGCGGCGGCTGCTCCCTTGTGGCTGTTTTGCTGGATTGCGATGATTTCGATCGCATCAATGCTCAGCTCGGTCACGGAGTCGGCGACGTCGTCCTTAAAGAATTGTCTAAACGTATGAAGGAAACGGTGCGGCCCACAGACCATATAGCCCGCATCGGCAGTGATGAATTTCTCCTGCTTCTGCCTGACACGCGCTTTGCCGAAGGCATGCTCGTGGCTGAGAAGATCAGATTATCGGTAGCCGAGAGCCCCTTGCGTTTGGCTTCAGAGACGATCAGAGTTACGGCCAGCCTTGGCGTTTTAGCCCTGCCATATGAATTCTGCTCGATCGAGGAAGTCCTTTCTCTGGTGCGGCTCGCGGTTCGCGAGAGCAAAATGCTCGGGAAGAACCGAGTATCCTCCGGCGAGAAACACAAGCGACAGGGACAACCCGATCGCGATGTGCTCGAGGAGTTGACTGAGAAACTGAGGCGGGGAGACTGCTTCCGAGCTGTTTCCATGCCGATGCTGCAACTATCGGATGAAAAGTTGATCGGATATGAAATTCTCAGCCGCGGTCCTGAGGGAGCTTTCGAGATGCCGGTCGATCTGTTTAGAGTCAGCGTCGAGTATAACTTGCTGACTATTGTTGATCTCCGTTGTTTGAAAACCTGTCTGACAGCGGCGAGCTCCGATCCGAAATTCAACGGCAATGCGCGCGTGCATGTTAATCTGTTCCCGTCCACTATTATCGACACGCCCATAGATCGGCTTATGACGCTCTTTCCGAGCGAGTTCGTCAAAAATAAGTTTTGCATTGAAATCAGCGAGCAACAATTTATCGGCGATCCGACTTATCTCCGCGATCACGTTCACGAGCTGAAAAGCCGCGGCGTGATGGTGGCAATTGATGATGTCGGTTTCGGTCGCAGTTCGCTCGAAAGTTTGATCATCCTGGAGCCGGACATCGTAAAAATAGACCGAAAGTATGTTTCGGGCATCGCTCAGGAGCCGACAAAAGAAAGATTGCTTCGTCGCCTGGTCAAAGTCGTCAATGCGCTCGGCAGCGAGCTGATTGCCGAAGGCATCGAATGCCGCGAGGAGCTCGATCTCTTGCTCGACATGGGCGTTGCGTACGGACAGGGCTGGTACTGGGGCAAGCCGTCATAGCTTTGCCTGCGATTTCACTCTCGATCGCGATCTGTATTTCTCCGCCAGTTTGCGGCTGAGCCGCGGTCTGAATAGATCGAGAATCAATCCGTAGAATAAAAAACCGCACTGTCTCAGGACTTTCAGTCGGGTCGCTTTTCTCGCTCTAGATCGCAATCGATCGACGATGTCGCGAAGACTCTGGGCGACAAAGGATCCCGCATGGGGAAATCGTTCCCTTAATTCAGTGCTGCTCAACTGCGATCCAAACTCGCTTAGAAAATATCGACCCTCAGCGTCGATATCGATAATTGATTCGTGCAGCAATAGATTGCGCGCTGAGCGTGCCCGCAAGCGCAAACGATTTAGCCAGCTCAAATCGTGCATGAGAGCTTTGTCCGCTTGATCCGGTGATTGTGCCTTCGACCATAGTCTCAATGTCTGTTCGTCAAGCTCGATCTCGGCTAATCTTTGCGATTGCAGTTGAGTGGCCAGAAAGACTGCCACATCATCGACCGCCGGCAATGGTGGAAGAACCCTCGCCTCGCTCTCCTCCGCGATCAGTGATTGCTCGATAAGCTCCGGATCTTGCGGCAGGGCCTTTATCTGCTCGTCATTCAATATGAGAGCACGCGGAGTCAGTACCAGTGCGCGAAATCCTTGTTTGGCAAGCAGACCTGCCCTGAGCAACAAATCCTCCAGACGCACGATCTCGCTATGGAGGTCGCTGCGATCCTTTGAGCTGATGCGCCGTTCCTTTACAATTTTCTCGATGGTTTCATTTTGGATTTGCTCTTCTGTGGCTTTGCCATTGTGCTCTTTCAGAGCGTTGAGCATGAACAACATTATTTTGCCGACGCCTGGTATACCCGGGCTTGCTTGCTTAAATGTGTTGGTAACCATTGATATTCGCCTCTTTGCTCCAAAAATTTGGTAGCAAATTGGCGCGCCGGCGTTGCGGCAGAGCTAGGGTCTGTCGCTCTGGTAAGCCGGCGAGATTGACTTCAGATAAGCTTTGACACGATCGTAAACTTCACCAATCGCGTCGAAGGTATGCTCTGCCTCCATCCAATCTTCCTGACCGGCAGCCTGCTCGAGGTAGAGGCAAAGCTTTGCCAGATGCTTCGAGCCAAGTGAAAGCGCTGATGCTTTCAGCTCGTGCGCCATGCTGGTGACGACGCGGACGTCCTTCTTATCAAGGCTCTCGCGAATGCAGTACATGCGGATATCGGATGTGGTGACGAATATCTCGAGGAAATTTTCCAGAGCGCTGGGATTGTATATTTCCTCGAGGTGCTCGAGATCAACCGGCGGCAGTCCCTCGACAAGATAGCGGGAATCAACGGTTCCACGCCTCTGGCGAACGTTTTTGTTTTTAAAGAGAACGTCAGTGCGAGTCCAATAGCTGATTTTCTGCTTCAGAACTTCGCGGTCGATAGGCTTGCTGAGGTAATCATCCATACCGGCAGCGATGCAACGTTGCCGATCGCCGGCCATGGCCAGAGCCGTAACGGCGATAATCGGCGTATACTTGCCCAAACTTTCCTGATACTTTCTGATCTCCGCTGTCGCCTCAAACCCGTCCATGCCTGGCATGTGGCAGTCCATCAAGATGACGGAGTAGTCTTTATTCTTAACTGCCTCGACTGCTTCAAATCCGTTTTTGGCCAGATCGGCTTTCAGCCCGAACAGCTCGAGCAAAACGCTCATCACCTTTTGGTTGACTTCGTTGTCTTCGACGACTAATATCTCGGTCGCGAAAGAATTGTTTTTTGCGGGCGAGCCGGACAATTGATCTTCGCTTCTCTTGTCGTTTTCCATGAGCTTACGCTTTATCTTGCGAGATTGGGAGTGCAGTCACCCGGACATTTTGCCTTCGATATTTTGCCTTCAAGGATTACCCAGTGCGGCAATAATTGGGACACGTTGCAGCAATACTTTGGTTTCCGATCGAAGAACCTGCATGTCGCTAAGATCTTGAAGGCGCTCGAAGCGGGGCTACCAGCAGAATAACATGGACTCAGACCTTAACTATAACCCCAAAAATACACCCGGACAGTCATTGCGAAGCAAATTTAAACCGGAGTTTTTATCAAGCGTTCGAATTCTCCAGGAGATACTGAATTTCCCCTGGTAAAGTCATAGGGTTGAAAGGCTTCTCAAGCACGCCTACCGCGCCGCTTCTTATACAGCTATCCACATCAGTGTTCGCGATTCGCGTGGTGGTCATGATCACGGGAATCGTCTTGGCGCCCGGCAGCTCTCTCAGCTTGCCCAGCGTCGTGATGCCATCGACCTCGGGCATTGCCAGATCGAGCAGTATCACATCGGGACGTTCGAGAGGCGCTATCTGCAACGCTTCTTTCCCGGAGGAGGCCACGCACACATCCCAACGGCCTACGCCCGCCAGGCTCAGCCGTCCAACTTTTCGAATGTCAGGGTCATCGTCGACCAGGAGAACTTTTCTGATTGCCACCATTTAATTCCTATACCATCACCAAAATTTGCGATTGCCCAAGACTCTTATGATTTTGCCGAATCACCCTTTTGCAGATCATTACTCTTTAGCAGATCATCATTTTAATGATTCCCGAATCACATCTGCTTAAACTACCTGAAATCGATTTTGTTGTCCCAAAACTTTAGAGCCCGACAAGCCTGTGAAGGTTGCAAGAGCAATTGATGCCTCAAAAGAGCGGCGACTCGAGCTTGTCGAAATGCTTCTTCTCGAGCTCTTGCGCGAGCGTGATGGCCAGCCGTCGCCGGATG
>JAJPJO010000042.1 GCA_021324135.1 Pseudomonadota bacterium | reverse complement strand
CGTCTTGCTTTTTTTGGCAAAACGCAGATGTTTTTTGGGCAGAAGCGCAGAAACGCAAAAGCGGCAGAACGCAGGATGCCTACGACGGTATATAAGAGAACAGTCTGAAAAATGAAGAACTGAAGAAATCGAGACGAGAAGGAACAAGACGAGGGGTCGCCAGCCGCGCCGTGGGCGTGCATGCAGCGACCCCTTCGTCGAGTCAGGAACGGTACTAGACCAGGAACGGCACTATGTTCACGGGCAGCTCCTTGAGCAGGGATGCTGTCGCTTCGATAATGCTGAACTGGCGCATGTGACGCACCGTGCGTATTACCAGATCGCGATCTGGATTGCCGAGTGACACCGCCCTTGGTGCGCGGAAGAATCGGCTCTGCATCATCTGCTGGAACAGATAGGTGGCATAGATGCTGGCGGTTCGGCTGCTGAGGATTTTGTCGGCTGCATGCACGAGGCACAACAGCCAAATCCACAGTCCAGCAGAGGCGATATTGATGATGACCGTTATCGCCAGGATGACGTACAGTGCTGAGTTGACGTGCATTTGGTACATGTTAGCCTCCATTTGAAATAAGGCGAAAACCATCAAACAAGCGCACCACCAACAAGGCGAAAACCATCAAACGAGCCTCTCGTCTGATAGTTACTGTTGTGGATGAGCCTTGTTGTCTGGTTTAGAGCTTTTGTTGGGTTCAGTTCGCCTTGATTTAACTGAGTTAGTTGATATCTGAAGGTAGTACTGATCAGATCACTGCTGCAACTTCGGAAAACTAGTGATATGGGGGAAAACCGCAGATGAGCCAGTGTTAATCAACTGGCGAAGCTTGCGCAGGTCACGTCTTCGATGATCGCGGAAGCCTTGAGTTCGATGGCTATCTGGTGTATTCGGAGCTTGAGTTCCCGTCGCATGCCAGCATAGTGCCCGGCGCACGCACTCGCAAAAAGTCCGGCTGGCAAGCAAAGACGACGAAGGCCCTTCCTGACTGCTTTTCCAGCCGTCGACCGGACTAGCTTTTATGTCCTTATGTTGTTATGACGATCGCGTCAAACACGCGAATTAGTCGCATGACAACCGAATCTCAAAAGACTTATCAACACTGGGTTTCCGGGCGCATCTTGTCATCGTCAAGTCAAGAGATTTGACTCAATCGTCATAACGACATAAGGGCTTCTGAAGCGGTACTCGATCACTTGCATAGAGCTGAGATTTTTATGCATAGAGCTGAAATTTTTAGCTCAGGCTGGCCCAATCGATTCATCTGCGAAGCTGATCCGATCCAGCAGCGATTCGCAGAAGTCGTCATGCATGATTCGCAGAAGTCTTCATGATTCGCAGAAGCCATCGGCGGACTCGTTCGTGGCAAGAAGAATACGGATCCCTGCAATGGCGAATGCGATAATCTTGCCTCGTTTAATTTTGATTTTTCTTTCGGCTTCGTTGCTGGCTGGAGCCACGTTATCTGCTGCCACCTTGTCTGCCGCCTCACCTGTTTTTGCCAAACAAGAAGAAACCATGATGCGGCTTTCGGTAAACGGTGAGATGTGGGGCCCGGCTGTGGTTCTCTTATCCAGGCGTGGCATTCGCATAAAAGCCAGAATCGGAGACGCGCTGTTGCTGCCGCAGCAGGCTGATGTCGCGACCCTTATCAATCCGGAAAACAAAACATATCTGCCTGTCTCGTTCCCCGACTATCGTGATGATTTGCGAGAGGGGTTTCGCAAACCTCCAAGAATCGAACGTTTTGAAATCTCATCAGGCAAAGGCGCTCAGGTGAAAACATATCGCTGTTTTGCGCACGAGCACGGCAAAGATATAAAAACAGCTGAGTTCGCTTGCATGCCGATGATCGATTTGCCGCTCACAGTGCAAAAGATGTGGAAGAGATTTTTCTATCTGGACGACAGAGACTGGGGGATGCCCGTCGCGGTAAATCAAATGAGTCATAAACACGTGATGATGAACATTGCTGAGCATGCCTGGCAGACATCGGAAAAAAATCGCATGCCTACTAATCCCTGGATTATGGTCATATCCATGAACGAAGTGAAAAAAGTGCCGGTCGATGCAAGGTCATTTGAATTGCCGAAAGGTTTTACCAAAGCGCGGGATCGAGCATCTCTCTACCTTTCTGTTGACGGCGATATCAAGCCCAAGGATATCGAAGACTTGTTTCGCGTGCCTATGAAGTAGGCATAGGCGGCTCACTTATTTTTACTGAGAACGGCTGAGAAGGGCAGATAGACGCCTTCTCCTTTGGTGCCGGCTATATGCCAAACGAGAAAATCATCGACTGGAACTATCGTAAATTGCACACTGCCGCCCTGAGAACATTCTGAAGAGCCTCGTATGATGCCGTTTTCCATAGTAGCGGAAAGATCACCGTCGTCTGTTTTGTTGCCTTTTTGAAAGCTAAGCATGTGTTCGCCTTTGATCTGGGCTCCGGATTGTTTTAGCACCAAGCTAAAATCCTGGCTTCGATCTTCCCATGTTCCACTGGAAACGAACTTCGGGTCGGGACCTTTGCCGGCATCTTCCACAGCCCAACTCTTATTGTTTAGTTTGAGCTCGATCTTTGCCGCTTCCCAATCCTTGCCTGTCTGCCACAAATAGTCAGCATAGCTCCGGTAATACGGAGCATAGGTGGCGTCCATCGGCGAGGCGTCCTTGCCAATTAAATTAAAGCCGCTGTCATAGAGAGCGCCTGCCTGTTGAAGCAGCTGGGCATCTGCATCTATTGTGTCCAGGTTGGCTAGATGAAACGTTGCTTTAGCCTTGAGTTCCTTTAGCTTATAGGCATCCTTCTCGCTTATCTTAACTTTCGGGGTGCGCTCGAGAGCTTCAACCAGATGATTTTGGGCGGCCACGAATGCTTTTCGGTCTTCGTTTTCCTGGGCCAGAGCCGATTCAGTCTGAGCCAATTCATCAAGAACATTGATGTACTCCATGCTTGTATCACCAAAGCGCGCTTTTGTGAGTGTCAGCGCTTTTTTGAGTTCGTCCTCTGAGCGGCTATAATCACTGTCTAAGCGATCTTGAATCCCGAGCCGCAGCAATGCATCGGGGTCCGACAGAGAAATGGCATTGTTTATGTCGTCGTCGCTGATCTTGCTTAATCCGTTCAGTGCTTCTTTTCCAGAGTTGATCAGTTGGCCGAACAGAAGCAGAGTGCCCACGCATCCGAGGATTAGAACGATTGAGACTGCCGCGATCATCGCCCGGAAGTTCATCTTCCTTGCTGATACGGCCGATTCCTGGGACTTCGAGAGCCTTTCCTGCGCTGATTTGGGCAGGCGTTTGAAACGCTGAATGGCAGCCAATGCAGAGCTCATCTCCCTGGCGTTTTTGAAGCGATCCTCTTTTGATTTCGAAAGAGCCTTTTGCACGAGGGCGTCGATCTTTCTCGTCACCAGCGTGTCGCTGCCGATGAGTGATACCGTAGGCGGTGCTTCGGAGCAATGCAGCATCAAAGTTTCCAGGGCGCTCTTACCCTTGAATGGGGGAGCACCGGTCACAGACTCGTACATGACGCAACCGAGAGAATAGAGATCGGTTCGCGGATCAATCGGCTCGCCATGACATTGCTCGG